>NZ_DYYK01000042.1:0-25790 GCF_020741705.1 Bacteroides coprosuis | reverse complement strand
TCCTCTTCCCAAGGTATGTCCCAATCAAGAAGTAATCCTAATAAAGAATCAATAGTAAAAAAACGAATTGTATCATTCTTATTCGACCCAGGTTGTTGAAGAAGTGTGTCTTTAAACGCAGTAATAGACATATTTTGGATATGCACCACTACCCCTAAGCTACGAAATACAGCCCAAGGTGTTTTAGCCCAACGTGCGAACCAAATTTTATTTTTATTATTGCTATTGCTCTCTTTCAAAGATTATGATTTTCAAGTAAAACAAATATAGTTAAAAAATATTTAAAGCAAGGATTCATAAGGTAAACCTTTGAAATATCTTAAAATTGATCATGATGAATCACATGAAAGCAGATTATTATTCATGAATACATTATTGTAAATCTTTATTTTTATCTATTTATTATCTTAAATTTGTATGAATCTGACCATATTTAATTCACAACCGCCAACCTTTGGCTTTATGATTTACTTTATTTACTTTATAAAATCAAAGACAAAATCTATTCTATTATGTCCAAACTCGTTGTATACAAAGCCTCAGCAGGATCAGGTAAAACATTTACCTTAGCTGTATCATACATAGAATTACTCATCACAAATCCTCAAGCTTACCGAGAGATACTAGCCGTTACTTTTACCAATAAGGCAACAGCAGAAATGAAGGAGCGTATACTTAGCCAGCTATACGGCATATGGCAATCTGACTCCGACTCTAACGCCTATTTAAATGTACTCATAGAACGCACATCCCTTCCGGCTGAAGAAATCAGAGAAAAAGCAGGAGAAGCACTTACTTTGATGCTACATGATTATAGCCGATTTAGGGTGGAAACCATAGACTCTTTTTTTCAGTCAATAATGAGAAATCTAGCCAGAGAACTAGAACTCAGCCCTAATTTAAATGTAGAGTTAAATGGTACAGAAGTCTTAGGGAATGCTGTGGATAGTATGATTGAAAAATTAGAACCCAACTCAATCATACTTAAATGGTTATTGGACTATATAGATGAAAAAATTGCCGACAATAAAAGATGGGATGTATCTGACGAAGTAAAAGGCTTTGGAAGAAATATTTTAAATGAAGATTACATTGACAAAGGAACAGAACTTAGAAAAAAACTCAAGAATCCTAAAGTAATTCCATCTTATAGAAAATCATTAAGAGAAATAGAAAAAGAAGCACTTGAACAGATGAAAGGTTTTCATGACCAGTTTCAAAGTCTTTTAGAGGAAAATGGTATCACTGTTAAAGATATTAAGTATGGTAATCGAATAGAAAGCTATTTCAACAAACTAAATAATGGCATCCTTACAGATGACATCAGAAATCAATCTGTTGAAAAATTTATGAGCTCTCCCGATGAGTGGGTAAAGAAAACTTCACCACAGGCCAGCACAATAGAATCAATCGCTTCTTCTCAATTCATCCCCCTCCTTAAAGATTCTGAAAAGCTTCGTCTTCAAAATAACATTCTAGTAAACAGCTGTCAACTCTCTTTAGATCATCTTAATAAGCTCCAACTACTAGCTCATATTGATGAAGAGATGAGAACGCTTAATAAAGAAAATAATCGCTTCCTACTTTCAGATACTAATGCTTTATTAAGAAGTTTGATAAACGATGGAGATTCTTCCTTTGTCTTTGAGAAAATAGGTTCATCTATTCACAACATTATGATAGATGAGTTTCAAGACACTAGTAAAATGCAGTGGGATAACTTTAAGTTATTATTACTCGAGGGTCTATCGCAAGGAGCTAATAGTTTAATTGTGGGCGATGTTAAACAATCTATCTACCGATGGAGAAATGGAGATTGGTCTATTTTGAATAAACTAGGAGCAGAAGACAGTACATTTGAAAACTTTCCTATCCAAAATGAGACTTTAAAAATAAATAGAAGAAGCGAAAGCAATATAATTCGTTTTAACAATACTCTTTTTCCCGCTTTAGTTGCAGAACTTAACAGCAGACATGAAGCAGAACTCAACGAATCTTGTGAACAACTAGAACATGCTTATGCCGATGTTATGCAAGAATCACCTAAGACAGAGCATAAAGGTTTTGCACAAATTGAATTCATAGAAAATAATTCAGCAGAAGACTATCTCAGCAAGACATTAGAAGCCCTTAGAAGAGAAATAGAGAGATTAAAAAATCATGGAGTTAGCTATGATGATATTGCAATACTCGTTAGAAAGAATAAGAATATTCCTGCTATTGCAGATTATCTTACACAGACACTAAATATATCTGTAGTTTCAGATGAGGCTTTCCGCTTAGATTCCTCCCAAGCCTTAAATATACTAATTGATGCTTTACGCTTTTTATCAGATCCTGAGAACAAAATTATAAATGCTAATTTAGTACTTGCCTATCAGAAGGACATCATTAAAACAACGCTCTCTCCAGATGAGATATTATTGGCAGATGATTTACAGAGTTTATTACCTCAGAAATTCATCCAAGAAATGGATATTTTGAGAGAATTACCTTTATATGAACTACTAGAAAAATTATTCCTCTATTTTGAGTTAGATAAAATCAAAAATCAGGATGCCTATCTATTCTCTTTCTTTGACAAACTTATTAATTACCTACAAACTGAATCCTCTTTAATTGATGACTTTATTAAGTATTGGGATGATAAAATGTCGGGGGAAACTATACCTAGTGGAGAAATAGAAGGAATACGAATTTTATCCATTCATAAATCCAAAGGACTTGAATTTCATACCGTACTAATTCCTTTCTGTGATTGGCCTATAGAAACAGACAGACATGATGAATTACTTTGGTGCAAACCAGAGTATAAACCTTTCTGTGAACTAGATATTGTACCCATTAATTATGGTAAAAAGATGGCTGAGTCCATCTATCGACCAGATTATTTACACGAAAGGCTACAACTCTGGGTAGATAATTTGAATTTACTTTATGTGGCTTTAACCCGTTCAGGAAGTAATTTATTTTTATTTTGTAAAGACAATGATAACAAAAGTATTTCGGGATTAATTCAAACTTGTTTACCAATAATAGCTAAGAATCAAGAAGTAGATTGGGATCTAGAAAGCTCTTACCAGTTTGGCGAAATTTGTCCTTCAAAGGGATTTAAAAAGAAAGAAAGTTCAAATGTATTTTTAGCTTCATCAAGCAAAGCAGAAGTAAAAATGCAATCTTTGCCTCATGATTTTGAATTCAAACAATCCAATCGCTCTAAAGATTTTATACTTGGACTGGATGAAGAGGAATCTCCAATGCGTTTCATTAGTAGGGGTAATCTATTACATGAACTATTCTCCCAAATAAACTCATTTAAAGACATTGAACCGGCTATACGCCAACTCCAATTTGATGGACTCATCGGAACTGCAGAGGATGAACAGAAGATCCGTAATATTGCTTCAGAAGCTTTCTCGAAACCAGAAATTCAAGATTGGTATTCAGATAAATGGGAGTTATTCTCTGAATGTGCTATTATATACAATGTAAATGGACACTTAGAAACTCGTAGGCCAGATCGTGTAATGGTAAAAGATAATAAGGCTATAGTTATTGATTTTAAATTTGGTAAAAAACAAAAACTATACATTGCTCAAGTAAAAGAATATATGAAACTACTTCAACAAATGGGTTATGAAGCCATTGAAGGATACATTTGGTATGTTAAACAGGATAAAATAGAACAAGTAAATTAAAGAGTAAGAAGATTATGAAAACATTTCTACAATTAGTAGCACACGATATATATTCTAAATTAGGTAATAACTTATCACGAGTAGCTATTGTCTTTCCCAATAAACGTGCTAGTTTATTCTTTAATGAATACCTTGCTTTAGAATCACAGCAACCGATATGGTCCCCGAGCTACCATAGCATTAGTGAGTTACTACAATCTTTATCTGACATTCAAATAGGTGATGATATAAAACTTATTTCTATGTTATACAATGTGTTTGAAAAACACACGGAAAGCAAAGAAACTCTTGATGATTTTTATTTCTGGGGAGAACTCCTTCTTAGCGACTTTGATGATATTGATAAAAACAGAGTAGATGCTGAGAACTTATTTACCAATCTTAAAGATTTAAAAGATCTTGTAGATACGTATGAGTTTCTTGATGAAGAACAAGAAGCTGCCATTCAACAGTTTTTCGATAACTTCTCACTTGAAAAGCGTACTATATTAAAAGATCGTTTTATCTCCTTATGGGATAAACTAGGTAATATTTACACATCTTTTAAAGAAGAGTTATTTAAAGAAAAGATAGCTTATGAAGGTATGCTCTATAGACATAATATAGAGCAACTAGATACCAACGACTTACAATATGATCATTATGTATTTGTAGGTTTTAACGTATTAAACAAAGTAGAATCTCTATTCTTTGAGAAGTTGAGAGATGCTGATAGAGCATTGTTTTACTGGGACTACGATCAATTCTATACTTCATATAAAGGATTTACTCATGAAGCAGGAGTCTTCATCAATCGCAATTTAGATTTATTCCCTAATCAGTTAAGCCCCGAATGCTTTAATGAATTGAATAAGCCTAAAAAAATAACTTATATATCTTCATCTACAGAAACTGCACAAGCACGCTTTCTACCACAGTGGATCGAAAACAACTTAGGAGAAAAAGAGAAAGAAACAGCTGTGGTCTTATGTAATGAAGCTCTACTCCTACCTGTTCTGCACTCTATTCCAAGTAAAGTACAGAATTTAAACATTACAATGGGATTCCCTCTTGCTCAAACTCCAATTTGCAGTTTAATTAAGGCATTAATGGAATTACAAAACCAAGGGTATAATGCAAAACAAGGATACTATAATTATCAATCCATCTTAGCTGTTTTAAAACATCCATATACTCGTCAATTATCAACTACTGCCAAGGATTTAGAAAAGACTATTATAGATAAAAACATGTTCTATCTATACCCTAGCCAAATAAAACAAGATGATTTTCTTGAGCAGCTCTTTTCTCCACAACTAACAACGACAGACTTCTGTAAATATCTTATTCAAATAATAGAGCTATGCACTCCTTTGTACAGAAAAGACGAAAAAGAAGAAAACGTTTTTGATCAATTATATAGAGAATCACTATTTAAAGCCTATACTTTAATAAATCGAATTTATGGACTCATTGATAGCGGAGAGTTACCAATTAAAATATCTACTTTAAAGCATCTTATTGATAAAGTTTTAAGTTCTGCTAATATTCCATTCCACGGAGAGCCAGCAATAGGTATGCAAGTCATGGGTGTACTAGAAACTCGTAATCTAGACTTTAAAAACTTAGTTATGCTATCAGTAAATGAAGGACAGTTGCCAAAATCGGTGAGTGAATCTTCTTTTATTCCTTATAATTTAAGGAAAGCCTTTGGGATGACTACTATTGAACATAAAAATGCAGTATATGCTTACTACTTCTATAGACTTATTCAAAGAGCAGAAAATATTACTTTAATCTATAATACAGCTTCTGATGGACTAAACAAAGGAGAAATATCACGATTTATGCTTCAGCTACTAGTTGAGTGGCCTCATAGTATTGAACGTAAACACATTGAAGCGTGTCATGCACTCACTACTACACCTGATATCCAATTTGATAAAACACCAGAAGTCTTTCAAAAGTTAAAAGAGAGATATGACATCAGTTTACCTAACCATGAAAAGGCGATATTATCACCTTCAGCACTAAATACTTATTTAGATTGTAAACTGAAATTTTATTATAGATATATAGCTGGACTAAAAGCTCCAAATGAAGTATCTGACGAAATAGATGCCGCACTATTTGGAAGTATTTTTCATCGAGCGGCCGAAACAATTTATAAAGACCTTGCCGATCGCCAAGGTTGGATTAAAAAAGAGGATATACAAGCTTTATTAAAGATAAAACCAAGAATACAAGAACATATTGACAACGCTTTTAAAAAACTTTTCTTTAAGATAGATGAGACACAAAAACCTGAATACAATGGAATACAACTTGTAAACTCAAGAGTTATTTGTTCTTATATTGAACAACTTCTAAAACATGATTTAGAATATGCACCTTTCCAAATAGTTGGAATGGAAAAGACTGTTGAAGAACAAATGACTGTTAGCACACCCTCTGGACAGTATTCAATAAAGATTGGAGGAAATATTGATCGTTTAGATCTAAAAGAGGGAATTCTAAGGATAGTAGATTATAAAACGGGTGGGACTGCGAAAACGCCACAAGACATCAGTCAGCTTTTTGAACCTGCTATAGATAGACCCAACTATGTATTCCAAACTTTTCTATACGCAAGTATTGTTTCCAATAAAGTAAAATATCAAGTAGCCCCATCACTTTTATACATTCATAGGGCAGCAGCTGAAGATTATTCCCCTGTTATACAGATGGGACAACCTCGGAAAGAGAAGATAGCTATCACCAATTTCAAAATGGTAGAAGATGAATTTAAGAACAAACTACAAGAATTGATCAAAGATCTTTTTGAAAGAGATATCTGTTTTACCCAAACTGAATTCCCGGAAACTTGCCAATATTGTGACTTCAAAGGATTATGTAAAAGATAAACAACTGACAATTATTCATATAAAAACCTTCTCAAAATGACATTAAGTCACTTACTATCAACTTATTGACATAATATCTTCATGGCATAAGAATTGCACTTACTATAGTAGATTGGTTGTAAATCAATCTACAAAACTTTATGTTAAACTAAAAAAAGGAGATATGATTATGTTACCAGAAAGAAGAAATAACAGTTGGTTACCAAGCATTTTTAATGACTTCTTTGACAATGATTGGATTATGAGATCACCAGCAGCAAGTTCACCTGCTATTAATGTTGTTGAAAAAGACAATTGCTATGAAGTAGAAGTTGCTGCACCAGGTTTGACTAAAGACGACTTTAAAATAAGTCTTGATGATAATAATTTAATTATTGCTATGGAAAAGCAAGAAGAAAAGAAAGACGAAGACAAAGATGGTCGTTACATCCATCGTGAATTTTCTTACGCTAGCTTTAATCAAAGACTTGCTTTGCCAGACAGTATAAATAAAGAAAAGATCACAGCAAAAGTTGATAACGGTATTTTAAAAATAGATTTACCCAAACTAACTGAATCTGAAGTTAGAAAGTCAGAGAAGATCATTAATATAGAATAACCCATATAAAGTAATTTACAAAGAAGGTCATCGATTAAGTTCGGTGACCTTTTTTGCTTTAAAAAACAAAGAAATGCCTTACTATACTCATTTTAATTCTTTGTTTTTTACTTTCATACAAGAAGAGATAAAGTTTCATTTTCAACTACATAGATTAAGTCATATATACTTATATATTAGGTAGTTATATATTACAAACACCCTCTAAAATTGATTAATTATAGCTTTAATATACAATATTTAGCCCCCATAAGCATGTGGTTTTATCATAAATTTATTTGTACTATACGCAGAAAGCGGTATCTTTGCTCAGATTATCAACTAATGTGCAAATAATGGAACAAAGTTTTATTGCTTACATTGAAAAGAGCATAAAAAGCAATTGGGACCTGGACGCCCTGACAGATTATAAGGGAACTACACTACAATATAAAGATGTAGCCCGAAAGATTGAAAAGATACATATCTTATTTGAAGAGAGTGGCGTAAAAAAAGGTGATAAAATTGCAATATGTGGAAAGAATAGTTCGCATTGGGGAGTAACATTTTTGGCAGCCTTAACTTATGGTGCAGTTGCAGTTCCCATTTTACACGAATTTAAAGCAGATAATGTTCACAATATAGTTAATCATTCCGAAGCAAAACTTCTTTTTGTAGGAGATGTGGTATGGGAAGGATTAAATGAAAATGCAATGCCCTTGCTTGAAGGTATTATATTAATGAATGATCATTCATTACTTATTTCAAGAAGTAAAAAGCTAACGAGAGCTAGAGAGCATCTAAACGAACTTTTTGGAAAAAAATATCCGAAGAACTTTAGAGTTGAACATATAAAATATTACCAAGATAAACCTGAAGAGTTAGCCATCATCAACTATACTTCTGGTACAACTAGCTATTCAAAAGGTGTCATGCTTCCATTCCGTAGCTTATGGTCTAATGTACTATTTGCCTTTGAATCACTTGACTTAAAACCTGGAGATAAAACCATATCAATGCTACCTATGGCACATATGTATGGAATGGCTTTTGAGTTTTTATATGAATTTGCTGCTGGATGCCAAATTTTCTTCTTAACTAGAATGCCTACCCCAAAGGTTATATTTCAAGCTTTTTCTGAGATTAAGCCCAATCTAGTAGTAGCAGTTCCTCTCATCATTGAGAAAATCATGAAGAAAAATGTTTTCCCTAAATTGGAAAAACCTGGAATGAAATTCTTAATGAAATTACCCTTCATCAGTGATAAGATAAAAGCTAGTATCCGACAAAGCGTAATAGATGCTTTTGGAGGAAACTTTGTAGAAGTCATTGTAGGTGGTGCTGCATTCAATCAGGAAGTAGAAGAATTTCTAAAAGAAATAAATTTCCCTTACACTGTAGGATATGGCATGACCGAATGTGGTCCAATCATTTGTTACGAATGGTGGGAAAAATTTGCCATGGGATCTTGTGGTAAAGCAGTTCCTCGTATGGAAGTAAAAGTACTCTCATCTGATCCTCAAAATATTGCTGGTGAAATAGTGTGTAAAGGAGCAAATGTGATGTTAGGCTACTATAAAAACACTGAAGCTACAAAAGCTGCTATTGATAAAGATGGCTGGCTACACACAGGCGACCTTGGACTAATTGATGCAGAAGGAAATGTCTTTATAAAAGGAAGAAGTAAAAACATGCTTTTAGGTTCTAGTGGTCAAAATATTTATCCAGAAGAGATAGAAGATAAATTAAATAACTTACCTTACGTAGCAGAGAGTCTTGTTGTTCAACAAAATGAACGCTTGGTAGGCTTAGTTTATCCTGATTTCAATGATATGTTTGCTAATGGATTAAAACCAGAAGATGCTGAACGTATCATGGAGGAAAACAGAGTTATCCTTAATGAAATGCTTCCAAAATATTGTCAGCTTTCTAAAATGAAGGTATATCCTGAAGAGTTTGAAAAAACTCCCAAAAAGAGTATCAAGCGTTTCTTATATCAAGAAGCTAAAGGATAAAATCAGAATATGAAAAATAATCTTTTAAGAATATTAACAACAGCAGCTCTACTTGTAGCTGCTGTTGTTGTTTATAGCCAAAATAAAAGTGCTGGGATTAATATATCCCTTTGGAATAAAGTAAGCACCCAACCTCTTCAAGAAAGCCAACAAACTTATTTAAATCTTGGTATTCTTTCGACAGAGAACAAACTTCATGGTGCAGCTATTAACCTTATAGGCAATACAACTCTACATTCAGCCAAAGGATTACAAGTGGCTGGACTTACTAATATTACAAAAGAATCTTCATACGGGGTTAATATAGCTGGTTTAATGACTATCAACTCCGAATATGCCAATGGTATTACCCTAGCTGGTTTAGCAAATATTGTGGGAGAATCTCAGCATGGATTAATTTTTGGAGGATTATTTAATACAATAGGGATAGATTCAAAAGGTATAGCTATTGCAGGAATAGGAAACTTCAACGGCTATAATAGTCAAGGGATTGCTTTAGCTGGTATTACTAATATCTTTGGAGAAGATATGAAAGGTGTTGCTATATCGGGAATAATGAACTTAACAGAATCCATCCGAGGTTTATCAATCGCTGGTTTACTCAATATGTCAGACAATACTAAAGGAGTTACCATAGCAGCTTTAAATATAAACTCAAATGAGTTCAATGGACTTCAAACAGGGCTACTTAATGTCAATGCTGAGCATATGAATGGTGTTCAAATAGGGATTATGAATGTAGGCATAAAGCATTACGGACTACAATTAGGAGTAATCAACTACTACAAAGACAAATTCAAAGGTATGCAATTGGGTCTTGTTAATCTAAATGCGAATACAAAGTATGATATCCTTTTATATGGGGGAAATCTTAGTAAAGTGAATGCTGCTATGCGATTCAAAAATAAACTTTTTTATAATATTGTAGGAGTTGCTACCCCTTATCTCAAGTTTAGCGATAAGTTTTCTGGAGCATTAACTTACCGAACAGGAGTACACTTCTCTTTAAATAAACACTTCGATATATCGAGTGATTTAGGGTATCAACACATCAACACCTTTCAAAATAAAGATAAGAATTTAGGTATCCCTAAAAGAATGTATTCTCTACAAGCCAGACTAAACCTTGAGGTTGCATTTTCTTCTAAGTGGGCGATTATAGCAACTGGTGGCTATGCAACAACGAGATGGTATAGTAAGTCTCAAACCTATAAAAAGGGGATTCTTTGTGAAGGAGGTATAGCTTATACTATATAATAAAGTTCAGATAAAACGAAAATATGAATCTACTTTAACACCGACATGATCATTGCATATCGGTGTCATGTTATCATCATGTCGGTGTCATGATCATAACATGACTTACTCAAAAGCCGCATCTTATAAAGAATAATTACAATAAATAACCACATAAAAAAAGGAGAATTTATCATACTTAAAGATAAACTCTCCCTTGTTAATTTATATCTATTTATTAGCGAATTCTGTCATAAGATCTTACTAATACTTCATCTTTACCAATACCTCTAATTGCTAGATAGTTCAAGATAAGAGCAACTATAGGTAAACAGATAGTCCATTTCATAAAGAACTTTATATCAAACGTGTTTTGAAGCTTAAATATAAAATAAATAAGAGCAGCACAATACCCTATAATCAAGATACTATTGAAAATAGATATTCTAATTTGCATCGGTCTATTTTTAAATAAAAAGATAGTAATAAGTGCTAAGACGGCTCCCAACATTAATAGACTAAATAAAGCCCAAGTAGAATAGGTACCATCTTCCAATGCCAAACCTAGCGGTTTGAATACAGCATCACTCATACCTTCATCAGTAGAAAAATACCCCAAAGGTAGAAAAGCACTAACAGCAAGAATCACTGTTACTAATAATAGATAAACTGATTGAATACGTTGTATCATAGTTATTTTGTGTATTTAGTTATTGTAAATAACGATTTTAGTATAAAAAAAGTCAAGTAATAAAAGCGAGTTTACACTCATTACTTACTACTTGACTTTAGCATATTTTCAAAGAAAAAGCATGATTAATGCTTATTGAATTCTTTCTTTTTCCTTAGCAGGATTTCTATAATAGATTTTTCCTTCTATGTACTCCTGAGTTGCGATAAGATTAGCCTTAGGAAGACGTTCATAGAAACGAGAGATTTCAATTTGTTCTCTGTTCTCAAAAATTTCTTCTAAGTTATCTTTATCTGGACTTGCAGCAAATTCAGCTAATTTTTTTGTTAAATCATTTTTCATCTCAACACTCAACTGATTAGCGCGCTTGCCAATAATAGCAACTGTTTCATAGATATTGCCTGTATCTTGCCATAAATCTACAAGGTCACGAGTTACTGTATTTGTAGGAGCTTTTGATTTTTTGTAATCCATAAATCTTTATCTTAAATTTTAGTCCTTAATTCCGTCTATATCAACTTCTTTCACAGAGTTCTTAAATATTTTTTCTGCTTCTTTCACATACTTCGATTCGGGGAACTCATTTTTAAATGCATAATATTCATCTATTGCATCACGATAACGTTCATCTTTCTTTTCTTCAACACTATTCTCTGCAATAGCATATTTAGCTCTTAATATTAAAACGCTCAATTCTTCACGTTGTTTTGTATATGGATAATCATTTAATGTGTTTTGAGCTGTAATAATACAAGATTGATAATTATTACCCATATATAAACCTAAGTCATAATAAAGCTTCGAAGCTAAATATTCTTTTTTTACTAGTTTTTCTTGAAGTTCAAACATCATATCCTCTGCTTCAGTTTTTCTAGCACTATTAGGGTACTCTTCTAAGTATAGGTGCAATTCTTGAATTGCTTTATAAGTACTTGTTTGATCTAACCTAGGCTCTGGAGTATCTAGATACAACGATTTTCCTGCTTGGTATCGAGCTATCTCTGCGTATCTACCACTTGGGTAACTTGTATAATAAGTAATAAAAGTGGTAGCTGCAGTAGTATAATCTTTTTGATTCATATAACACATTCCCAAAAGATAAACAGACTCTTCTGCTTTATCTGTACCTTTAAAAATCATCGTCAACTCATTAAGAAGAGTTGAAGCTTTGTTATACTGACCTTTTGCGTAGTATGTCTTAGCAGCCTCATACTTATACTCGTAGTCTTTACTTTTCAAAAGTTTGCTATATTGACCACATGAGGACAATACGATTGCTGCAAGCAGTGTTATAATAATATTTTTCTTCATCCTAGTTTTAATAATGTGCAAATCTACTTATTCTATAGCGAATAAACCAATTTTTATGTGTTTATAGTGGCTATCAAGCTTCTTTAAATCAGCACAAAGCCACACTTTTTAGTCTAAAATTCAAGATAGTTTTTTTGATTACTCTTACCAAATTTCTATAATATATAAATACAATATTTAAGTCTTATTAATTCTATTCTAAGTTTCAATTAGCTATATCTATAAAAAGGTTAAACTTACAAAAACTATCAAATTAGATATAAAACGAACATTAAATACTTCATTTATTCTATTCACGACAGGCTATGTAAAACTTTTCAATATTTCATTATTCCTGAAGAGATAAAATTCACTTTTACAGTATTCTATACTCAGTCTAAACTTCTATCGATTTACTGTTTCTTCCTTGCTTTTCATAATATAATTAACGAATTTTGCATCCCGTTGTAACACATTAGTATTTCAAACCACACTACACATGAAATTAGGTAAATTAGTTGGCTACAACGGCCAAACCTCAGTCCGCACCGAACTGGTTGCCGGACTAACTACGTTTCTAACAATGTCTTATATTCTAGCTGTCAACCCCGACATCTTGTCACAAGCTGGAATGAGTAAAGAGGCAGTTTTCACAGCAACAGCATTAAGTGCAGCTGTAGGTACTCTTTTAATGTCAGTACTGGCTAAGCTACCTATTGCATTAGCCCCTGCTATGGGTGTAAATGCATTTTTTGCGTTCACACTTGTACAAGGAATGGGACTTTCTTGGCAAACAGCTTTAGCTGCTGTCTTTATTGAGGGGATTGTATTCATCCTCATCACATTATTTAATGTGCGAGAAGCCATAGTAAAAAGTATCCCCCTAAGTCTTAGATTTGCTATATCAGCTGGTATAGGTATGTTTATATCCTTTATAGGTCTTAAAAATGCAGGTATTATTATGCCTAGTGAAGCCACTTATGTAATGTTAGGCAATTTCACTCCCATATCTATCTTAGCCGTCATTAGTATTCTACTAAGTGGTATTTTAATGAAATATCGCATAAAAGGAGCCCTATTTTATAGTATAGCCATTTGTACTATTATAGGTATTCCAATGGGTGTAACACAGATACCAGATAGTTTTACTCCTATATCTATGCCTCACTCACTAGAACCTACATTTATGCAATTCGATTTTTCACAACTATGGTCACTAGATATGATAGTAGTTGTTTTTGTATTGATATTCATGGATTTATTTGACACACTTGGTACACTGATTGGAGTTACTGCTAAAGGTGGATTGATGGATAAGGACGGAAATATCCCAAATATGAAACAAGCACTTCTTGCAGATGCTGTTGCTACTACTTTTGGTGCAATGTGTGGAACATCTACCGTGGGTGCCTTTGTAGAAAGTGCATCAGGAATTAGCGAAGGTGGCAGAACTGGCTTAACCTCATTTACAGTAGTTATATTATTCTTATTATCTCTATTTTTAGCACCTCTGTTTTTATTAATTCCTAGCGCTGCAACAACAGGAGCTTTATTCATTGTAGGTGTATTGATGATTGGGAATATACCAAAGATTGACTTGAACGATATATCTGAAGCCCTACCCGCTTTTGTGACTATGTTGATGATGGTATTAACTTATTCTATTGCTGATGGTATTATTTTAGGTATGTTAAGTTATGTAGTAATTCGTGTTTTTACAGGTCATCACAAGGAAATTTCCCTAACAATGTATATCTTGTCTATTCTATTCATACTGAAATTAGCGATAGGATAATATATACATGAAATTTGAACTAACATCAGATTACAAACCAACGGGTGATCAACCCGAAGCCATAAAAGAATTAACTGAAGGTGTCCTTAGTGACGTTCCCGGACAAACACTACTTGGAGTGACAGGTTCGGGAAAAACCTTCACTGTAGCCAATGTTATCGCCAATGTCAATAAACCAACATTGATATTGAGCCATAATAAAACCTTAGCAGCCCAACTATATAGCGAGTTTAAAAGCTTCTTCCCCAATAATGCCGTAGAATATTATGTATCCTACTATGATTATTATCAACCAGAGGCTTATCTCCCTAGTTCCGATACTTATATTGAAAAAGATTTAGCTATCAATGACGAAATTGATAAGCTTCGTTTGGCCGCTACTTCATCTTTATTATCGGGAAGAAAAGATGTTGTAGTTGTTTCATCTGTATCTTGTATCTATGGTATGGGAAATCCTGCAGACTTCTACAATAATGTAATAGATATTGAGCAAGGCAAGGTTGTCAATAGAAATGTATTTCTCAGAAGATTAGTAGACAGCTTATATGTACGTAATGACATTGAGCTCAATCGTGGAAACTTTCGAGTAAAGGGAGATACTGTAGATATCTATCTTGCATATACTGATCATATATTAAGAGTTGTTTTTTGGGATGATGAAGTAGATAGTATAGAAGAAGTAGATCCTATTTCAGGTGCTACAATTGCAGATTATGAATCGTATAAGATTTATCCTGCTAATCTTTTTATGACTACCAAGGAATCTACCCTAAGTGCCATTCACCAGATAGAAGAAGATTTAACAAAACAAGTTACTTACTTTGAGGAAATAGGTAAACCATACGAGGCCAAACGATTATATGAACGTGTAACGTATGATATGGAAATGCTTCGAGAGTTAGGTCACTGCTCTGGCATTGAAAACTACTCTCGCTATTTTGATGGACGAGAACCAGGAACAAGGCCCTACTGCTTACTCGATTTCTTTCCTGAAGATTTTCTAATTGTTATTGATGAAAGTCACGTTAGTATTCCACAAATCAGAGCTATGTACGGAGGGGATAAAGCAAGAAAGACCAACTTAGTAGAGTATGGTTTTCGCTTACCTGCCGCTATGGATAACCGTCCTTTAAAGTTTGAAGAATTTGAAGAGATGGCAAAACAAGTCATTTATGTCAGCGCAACTCCTGCTGATTACGAGTTAATGAAATCAGATGGTGTTATTGTCGAGCAAGTCATTCGCCCTACGGGTTTATTAGATCCTATTATAGATGTTCGTCCTAGCATGAATCAAATTGATGATTTAATGGAAGAAATCCAACTTAGAGTAGAACGTCAAGAAAGAGTACTAGTTACTACTCTAACCAAAAGAATGGCAGAAGAACTTACAGAATATCTCCTCAACCATGGAGTAAAGTGCAATTATATTCATAGTGATGTAGATACACTTGAACGAGTGAAGATTATGGATGATTTACGTCAAGGCCTATTTGATGTATTGATAGGGGTCAATCTCCTTCGTGAAGGACTTGATTTACCTGAAGTATCTCTTGTTGCTATATTAGACGCCGACAAAGAAGGATTCCTTAGATCACATCGTTCTTTAACTCAGACAGCGGGTAGAGCTGCACGTAACATCCATGGTATGGTCATTATGTATGCTGATAAAATGACAGACAGTATGCAAAAAACAATAGATGAAACCAATCGCCGTCGGGAAAAACAGTTGGCTTATAATGAAGCTCATAATATTACTCCTCAACAAATTAAGAAGGCCCGTAATCTAGCTGTATTTGGTGAATACCACGATGAATCAGGAAAAGCATATATAGAACCAGAAATGCCTAATATTGCAGCAGATCCTGTGGTCCAATATATGAGTAGAGATGAATTAGCTAAGAGTATTGAAAGAACTCGCAAACTAATGAAGAAAGCTGCAAAGGACTTAGATTTCATTCAAGCGGCACAATACAGAGATGAGCTATTCAAATTAGAAGAAATGCTCAAAGAAAAAGTATAAAGCAATAATGAAATTCTATCTTTAAGTAAGATATATAAAAGCAGGGAGGGTGCAACCAATGCAATGGTGACACCCTCCTTCTATTTTTTAGCAAGACTAAATTCTTTTATTTACAGTGTTTGTCTATCAACTGTTCAACTACTAAATCGCCAAGCTCTTTTGCCTTTTTAAAGCTAGCACATGCTCTATCATCTTTTAACTGCATATAGGCTACACCTTGAAGTCTGTATGCTTCGGCATAATTAGGATCTAAAGCAATAAGATTATTGACTGTCTCAAGAGCTACTTCATATCTACCAACCCTTAAATTGATAGAGGCTTTTTCTGCCAAATAAATCGGTTCATTAGGATCTAACTGAATAGCTAATTCAATATCATCTAATGCTTGTTGAAATAGTTTGGCTTGGACTGCAACTTGCTCTCTAAAGTAGAAGAATGCAGAATTAACTTGTCCATTAACTGAATAGTAATATTCATCTAAATCTTTTAAAGCATCTCTATGCTTACCTATTGAGGTTAATACTTGAGCTCTCTCAAATAAATAAGGAGAAGCACTAAAGTTATAGGGTTTTTCTAGACGATTTACACAGCTATCTAACAATACCAATACAACATCTGAACTTGAACCTTTTGCTTTCTCAACTAAAGCTGTATTATAAAAAGAAAGAGGAGATGCTATTTCCGATTTATTCACTACAGAATAGCAATCTAAAGCCTCATCAAATCGACCTAAAAGCGTAAGAGCTTCGGCACGTAACTGAGTGTAAATAGCTTCATCTTTAATGCGAATAGCCTCATCTATCCTTTCTAGAGCAGTTTCAACCTGCCAATTAGGCAAATCATTCAGCACTTCTAAGCCCTGATTATTTAAAATCAGTCTAGCAATACTAAAAAGAATAGCATCTTTCGTCGGAGATACTTCTAATGCTTTTTTCAAATCATTTTCTGCAAATAAAACATCATCACTTTTTTCAGCTATATTCAAGAAGTATTGTGCCCTTTTCAGATACCCTTCACTGCTATTAGGAAATTGTTTAATAAAATCAGAATACAATCCACCCATTTCTTTCAAAGGTAATTTGCTACTGACCATCATCAAATAAACAAGAGCTTGATCTTCTTGCTCTGGCAATCCTTTTTTAATATAAATATCTTTCAAAGAAACATCATCAAATGACAATGCACTGATTTGTAATCCTGCAACAAAATTAGCATCAACAGCATGAGACGTCATAGAATCAGAATTATCAAAAGATTTTTGCAATAATCCCACTGCCATACCACTTGCATTTAAAACAGGACAACTTACCAAGTTAGTACTAGTGCGTAAATCCAAAGTATAATATTTATGATTATCTCGAATCACATCTACTTTCTTTACCTTCCCTGGAGTACAAGCTCTATCTTTCTCCACAGAGTAAGGAAGAACAAACACCTCATCACCAATCGATATATTACTAGTATTTAAATCGATGTAATCTACTTTTTTCACGAGTGATAAATCTACTCTAAACTTAACCACATCATAAGTATCATCTGCACCTAAAATACATTCGACAGGAATTTCTTTCCCTTCTGTATTTATTACTACTGCACGATAAGCTCCTTTAAATAAATCAAAATCGGATACTCCTACCCCAGTTGGAGAGATGAAAAAACCATTTCCGGTTTTCAGCAAATTATGGTCTTTATCAAAGGTCATAATTGAGAAAACTGATTTCTTTGCTTTAGTAACCCATTTAGGGCCCTGCGAAAAACCATACTGCAATGCACAAAAGCAAAGCAGCATAGTAAATAGTATTCGTTTCATATATATGTTTTATTTCGATTAGAATTTAGGCGTATTCAGGTTGCTATTCTTTATCTGGTGTACGTTGTTTTACAGCTTCATAAATTAAAACTCCTGCAGCAACAGATACATTTAAGGATTGTATATTCCCTAAAATAGGAATAGTCATCCATTCATCGCATAGCGATAAGTTCTCAGCAGAAATACCTTTATCTTCTGATCCCATTATAAGGCAGATAGGTCCGGTATAATCGCCTTGCGTATAGTTATAGTCACCTTTTTCTGTAGCAGCTAAAATTCTAAAACCACTATCTTTTAAATATTTGATTGTAGTATTTAAGCTTTGCTCTCTACAAACAGGCAATGTATGCAGGGCACCTGCTGAGGTTTTCACAGCATCAGCATTTACGCTTACACTTCCTTTCATTGGTATAACAACAGCATCAACACCAGCACATTCGCAAGTACGAGCTATTGCTCCGAAGTTTCTCACATCCGTCACTCCATCCAGCATCACAAAGAAAGGATTCTTTCCTTGTTCGTATAAGAAAGGAACAAGATCTTCTACCTTTTGATAAGTTACTGCAGACACATAAGCAATAACACCTTGGTGATTTTTACGAGTCACACGATTTAGTCTTTCAACAGGTACTCTCTGTACAGGAACCATTTTGCCACGTAATGCAGTAAACAATTCTTTAGACAAATCACTCTGTATGTCCTTTTTAACTAAGATTTTATCTATTTCTTTACCTGCTTCTACAGCTTCAATGACTGCACGAACACCAAAGATTATTTCACTTTTATCTACCATGTATTTTTATTTATTATACTACTTGTACCCAAGTAATGATTTTGCATTGCTAAGAGCGGCATCTGTTAGAGTAGCACCACTTAACATATTAGCTATCTCTTCGATTCGTTCTTCTTTATTTAACTTCTTAATATTACTAATTGTTTCCTCCTCATTATCTAGTTTATAAACTTTAAAATGAGAAGATCCTTTAGCTGCAATTTGAGGTAAGTGAGTTATACTTATAACTTGTCTGTCTAAGCCTCCCATCTCAACCATCATATCGGCCATTCTATCAGCTATTTCTCCAGAAACCCCCGTATCTATTTCATCAAAAATAATAGTAGGTAGTTTTACTGCACCCGCAATCATAGCCTTAATAGAAAGCATTACACGCGCAATCTCGCCTCCTGACGCAACAGATGTGATATTTTGTAAAACCCCATTCTTATTAGCAGAAAATAAGAAGCTCACTGAATCCTCACCATGCACACTTAAAGTTTCTCTTTGCTTAATTTCTATTTGAAAACGCACATTAGGCATTCCCAAAGGGAGCAAACGAGAGCTTAAGTCTTTTTCAATTTTAATTGCAGCAATCTTTCTTGAATTTGAAAGCTGTGCCGCTTTAGACTTCGCTTTATCAAAGGCAACTGCGCATTGATTCGTTAGCTCTTCTATCCGTTCATCATAAGAGGTTATATCATTTAAGCGAGTAACAAAATCCTCCTCTAGTGCCATAAGCTCTTCGACACTTTGGACTCTATGCTTTTGCTCTA
This sequence comes from Bacteroides coprosuis, assembly GCF_020741705.1. Classification (NCBI taxonomy): domain Bacteria; kingdom Pseudomonadati; phylum Bacteroidota; class Bacteroidia; order Bacteroidales; family Bacteroidaceae; genus Bacteroides; species Bacteroides coprosuis. The sequence continues at coordinate 6,228 of NZ_DYYK01000042.1, read as the reverse complement.
ATGAATAAATAATGTTTAATCTATTTTCCACCTCTTGCAAACGCTCCGGATTATAGACAACATTTTCGCTTTTATCTGCTATTTCTTGAGCAATATCTTTCAACTCAATAACAGCACTTTCCATACGTTGTGCTAATTCCTCTGCTTCTGGATAAATATTTTGCAGATTATTTAATTCTAATAATCCTTCCTTCAGCAAAGCTAGTAATCCAACTTCATCAGACTCAAATATTTGAGTTAATTTATATAAAGATGATTTTATATCTTCTGCATGCTCTAAGGTTTCCGATTCTTGAATTAACAATTCTTTTTCACCTACCTTTAAATTAGCTTCGGCAAATTGCTCTAACTGAAAACGGATATAATCTTCATCCGCTTTACTTTGCTCTGCTAAATCGGTGAGCTTTTTTAATGATTTTTCTAGGGTTTTCCACTCTGTATAAACCTGTACATACTCTGAGAGTATTTGCTCATTTCCAGCAATGATATCTAGTACATTCAGTTGGAAACCCTCTTTATTTAACAATAGGTTTTGATGTTGAGAGTGAATATCTATGAGTTGTTCTCCCAGCTCTCTTATCTGACTAACAGATGAAGGAGAATCATTAATAAATGCTCTACTTTTTCCTGAAGATTGAACCTCTCGTCTCAATATACATTCGTCGTCGTACTCTAATTCATTTTCCTTAAAATAGGATTTCATATTATATTTACTGATATCAAATACAGCTTCTATAACACATTTTTTTTCTCCACGACGAATAGACTTCACATCAGCTCTTTGACCAAGAAGCAAATTTATAGCTCCTAGTATGATAGATTTTCCTGCCCCAGTTTCCCCTGTTATAACAGAGAAGCCAGCATCAAAACTCATATGCAGTTCTTCTATCAATGCATAGTTCTTTATATGTAATGAGCGAAGCATATTGTAATATAATTTAAATCAATGAGAGATTATAAGATTGAAACTAGTCGATCAACTATATCCTGTGCCACCTCAGACTTCATTTTTAATGGGAAATCGGTTCGACTACTAGCATCAATCAAACTTACTTTATTAGTATCACACTGAAAGCCAGCACCTTTATCTTGAAGAGAGTTGAGCACGATAAAGTCAAGGTTCTTCTTAACTAACTTTTTTCGAGCATGATCTTCCTCATGATCTGTTTCGAGGGCAAACCCAACCAAATGTTGCTTTGTGGTTTTCATCTGTCCTAGTTTCGCTGCAATATCTTGTGTCGGTTTTAATTCCAAATTCATTTCGATGCCATCTTTCCTTTTCATCTTAGTAGCAGACACGTCAGCTGGAGTATAATCGGCAACAGCAGCAGAGAGTATAGCAACATCCATATTAGGGAAAGCATCTACTGCTTCATCATGCATATCTTTAGCTGAACGCACATCAATACGAGTAATATTAGCATGTGTAGTTTTTTGCTGAACTGGTCCAGCAATTAATGTTACTTTAGCCCCACGTTCTGCACATTCTTCTGCTATTGCAAATCCCATTTTACCCGAAGAGTAGTTACCAATAAAACGCACGGGGTCTATCTGCTCATAAGTAGGTCCAGCAGTTATCAGAATATTCTTACCTGCTAAATCTGCTTTTTTTTCAAAAAACCTTTCGAGAACATTGATAATTTGGTCAGGCTCTTCCATACGCCCCTTTCCGACTAAATGACTAGCTAACTCACCCGATGTAGGCTCTATAATAATATTCCCATAAGAGCGAAGAATATCTAAGTTGCGATGAGTTGATGGGTGAGCAAACATATCCAAATCCATAGCAGGGGCTACGAATACTTGAGATTTAGCCGATAGATAAGTAGTTATAAGCATATTATCTGCTACTCCATTAGCCATTTTGCCAAGAGTGGCTGCAGTTGCTGGAGCAATAAGCATAGCATCAGCCCACAAACCTAAATCCACATGACTATTCCATGTACCATCTCGTTGAGCAAAGAACTCACTAATAACAGGTTTACTTGTTAAAGCAGAAAGAGTTATCGGTGTGATAAACTCTTTCCCTGCAGGAGTTATTACAACTTGAACCTCTGCACCTTTTTTTATTAAGCCACGAATAATTAAACAAGCTTTATAGGCTGCAATACTTCCAGTTATACCTAGAATTATCTTTTTACCTTTCAACATAGGTTTATTTTCCTGTTAATTCACGTAATTTTATTTTAGTCAATTCAGCTTTCGTATTCAATGTAAAATCACTATTCAACATCCAGCCAAAATAACCTGCATCTTTCTGAAGTACTTCTGACACTGGAACGCCTTTGTATTTACCAAAATTAAATACCTCTATTCCATTTTCATCAAAGATCATTCTCCCAGCCAAATCCACATTGTTATTATAGCTAGAATAATCAGATAAAAAAGCAATGTCATTTTTCAATTCATCGTATCTATCCAATTGAGCCATTAATACTTCATAAGTAGCTCTTGTATCGGCCTCAGCAGAGTGTGCATCTTCAAGATTTTTGTCACAATAGAACTTGTAAGCTGCCGAAAGTGTACGTTGTTCCATCTTATGGAAAATCACTTGTACATCTACAAATTTTCGTTTACTTAAATCAATATCTACACCAGCACGAAGAAATTCTTCTGCTAGAAGAGGAATATCAAAACGATTTGAATTAAAACCAGCTAAATCACTACCTTCAATATCCTTAGCTATATTTTTTGCTACTTCTTTGAAAGTTGGACAATCTGCAATATCTTCATCAAAAATACCATGTATAGCAGAAGACTCTGCAGGTATTGGCATTTCCGGATTAATTCGCAATGTTTTAGACTCTTCGTTACCGTTAGGATGTACTTTTAAGTAACATATTTCAACGATACGATCAGAGTTTATATTAGTACCTGTTGTCTCTAAGTCAAAAAAGACAATAGGATTTTTTAAGTTTAATTTCATTTTATCTTTTGTGTTGGCAACCTATTAGTCGTTTAACATCATAGGCATTAATAATGTAAGTAGTTTTTCTCCCTCTTCTTGTTCCACTGGAATAATCACACCAGCCCGTGATGGATCAGCCAATTCTATCACAACTTCATCAGAAGATATGTTAGATAAAATATCAATTAAGAAAGTAGATTTAAAACCAATACTCATGTCAGTGCCTGTATATTGGCATACTAAATTTTCTTCTGCTGATGTAGAAAAATCTATATCCTGAGCAGAAATATTCATTGAGCTATCTTTTAATCTTAGTTTTACTAAGCTACTAGCTTGAGAAGAGAAAATAGCTACACGACGTAAAGCTCCTATAAAAGAAACTCTATCTACTGTTACTTTAAAAGGATTATCCTTCGGTATCACAGAGTTATAATTTGGATATCTACCTTCAATCAAGCGACAGATCATGTGATAATTACCCAACGCAAAAATAGCATTACGCTCATCAAATGAAATCTCTACTTCACCTTGTTCTTTTGGTAGGATATTCTTTAATAAGTTAGCTGGTTTCTTAGGTAAAATAAAAGCCGCTCTATCATTCCCTTTAGCATCAAGAACCTGACAGCGTACTAATTTATGACCATCAGAGGCTACCATAGTAATATCTTCAGTTGTGATATCAAAATACACACCATTCATTACAGGGCGTAATTCATCATCTGCTGTAGCATATACAGTACGATTAATACCTGCTAAAAGAGTATCAACTGACATAGTAAATTTAACAGATTCATTGTTTAGTGCTGCAGATTGAGGATACTCATCTGCATTTTGTCCCATTAAGCTATACTGTCCATTTTGATAAGTAACTGTAACCTCAAGAGTAGAAGAATCAACACTGAAAGTTAAAGGTTGCTCAGGTATTTCTTTTAATGCATCCAATAATGTTTTTGCCGCAATAGCAATTTTCCCTTCAGTTACACATTCAATAACATCAATTGATGTCTCCATAGTTGTTTCACTGTCAGAAACCGTTACAGAAAGGACACCATTTTCAAGTTGAAATAAGAAGCAATCCAATATAGGTAATGCATTTTTACTATTAATAACGCGACTTACAGCTTGTAAATGACTATATAATGCAGCGCTCGAAACGATAAACTTCATATCTATTGAGTGTTAAAATATTATCTATTATAATTATAATTTTCATCTAAAAATACTATACAAAGTTACAAAAAAAGATTGGGCTGTGATAATTTAAGCTATAGAAAAAGCCTAAGATACATTGCTAACTTAGGGTAAATATTGTAACTTCGCCTCAAGAATTAAAAATACAATAAATAATGGAATTTAGTGGAAAAGTAATAGCTGTATTACCAGTTAAAAGCGGAACATCTAAAGTAGGCAACCCATGGATGGTACAAGAATATGTAGTTGAAAGCAACGAAATGTATCCTAAAAAAATGTGCTTTGATGTTTTCGGTGAAGACAAAATAAAACAGTTTGATATAAAAATGGGTGAAGAACTTACTGTTTCATTTGATATCGATGCTAGAGAGTGGCAAGGACGTTGGTTCAATAGTATTCGTGCATGGAAAGTAGAACGTGGTGCTGCAATGCCTGGCCAACCACTTCCTCCTCCAGCTCCAACAGAAGCTCCTGATTTCCTTCAAGGAGATAACAACGACGATCTTCCATTCTAATTTTGTTTTTAAAGACAATAAAAATAGGCTGTCATCCGAGTAGGAAGACAGCCTATTTTTATATTATTTCTCCGATAAAAGACCAAAGCCAATCCTTTTCAAAATAAATATCCTATTCGGAGTTTTATTCATTGCATGATTACTAGAATAGCTTATCATCATGACACCGATAAGAGGATACGATGACACCGACAAGACATTACGATGTCGGTGTCATGATAAAATGAGAGTCACTTGATTACAGGCTTAAAGACACACCTAAAGCAATACCTAACAACCTATAATACATCTTTTTAGTTACTTCTTTAAAACACAAAAGGCCGACAAATGCCGACCCTTTGATTATATGTTTTTAAAATTGATTACTGCTTAGCAGCTTTTAATCTTTCTTCTTTCGTTTCGCCCGAAACTCTTTCTAGCCATTTCAACATAAATAGCATAATTAACATTGAGATACAACATGCACCTACGAATATCAACCAAGTATATGATAGAGGTATAGAATTGTAGAAGATAGCACCAATAAATAATAATTGGTTTCCTAAACCTGTAGCCAACAACCATAGACCTTGCATAATTCCTTGGAATTGTGGAGGAGCTACCTTAGATACAAATGAGATACCTAGAGGTGAAATAAATAATTCTGCAGTAGTTAAGATAGCATAAGTAAGTACAAGTAACCAAGGAGAAACTCTCTGAACATCGTCAAGTCCACCCATAGCTTCAACTTCTGATTTCAATGGTAAACCTATTGAACCTAGAGACATTACAACATAAGCTGTAGCTGCAATACCCATACCTATCGCAATCTTCTTAGCTGTGGATGGCTCTTTTCCTTTAGAACGCAACCATGCAAACACAGACATAACAATAGGTGTTAAGAATACTACGAAGAAAGGATTAATAGATTGGAACAATTCAGCACCCTTCAATGTAGTAAAGCCTAGATTGAAATTTAAGCCACTCAAGTCGGTGTAATCCTTAGCAAAGAATGTTAATGTTAAGCCATTTTGGTGGAAAGAGAACCAGAAGAAAATAACAACAGCAAATACAGCTAAAAGAGCATAAATACGTTGTCTAACTTCTTGAATTGGCATATCTGGAGCTTTAGTAGCATTACCATTTGCGATATCTTCAGCCTTCTTAGCTGGATCAGGGAATCCATTCTTATTAATTAAATAAATAACTAATGAGATAGCCATAGCTACAATTGCAATAGCAAAAGCATAATGGAAACCAGTAGTAAATACGTTTAGGTAATCATTAACAAATTGATCAATAGTTCCAGAGAAATTCATTTGTTGAGCAAATTGCTCCAATTTTACAGAACCTTCTGCAGTAATGTCTCCTCTTAGAAACGCATGGCAAAGGTCTGGTAAACTAGATTCATACTCAAAACCATTTTTCAATACCCACCAATTACGAATACCTACAGCCATTGCTGGAGCAAATATAGATCCTATATTAATAAACATATAGAAGATATTGAAACCTGCATCACGATATGGTGCATGTTTCTCATCATCATACATCTGGCCTACAAGTGCTTGTAAGTTACCTTTAAATAACCCATTACCAAAGGCAATTACAAAAAGAGCAAAACAAGAGATACCT
>NZ_DYYK01000041.1:0-5849 GCF_020741705.1 Bacteroides coprosuis | reverse complement strand
AGCAGAAGTAATCATTGCATCTCCTATTTTACCAAACTCTCTATCTTCAAAGTTCTGATACCACGCAAAAAAACTGATTTAAAAGCTCAGGTAGTGATTTTGAGGGTGGTGCTTCATAATGTACTTCTATTTCGCCATAATGACCTGAAATGACTTGCATAGCTTCTGTACCTTGACGAATAGCACCCGCCTGAATACGATTTTCATTACTCATCAATATCTTGTGCCAATCGAGTAGTAATTGTAATGTTAAAGGCTTTGTAAAATCTTTCTTAACCTCAATCATCAGTTTGGCTACTGCATCAGCTTTTACATTAGTCGTTTGACGATGGAGTGATTCCAATCCTAAATTCATCTTTAGAGAAGACATAACATCCTCTCTAGAGAAATATTCTCCCTCAATCTGGGATGTTTGTATCGCTTCTGAAAGCATAATCTGAACAAAGACATCATCTAAGACCTCTTTATTAAAGGCTTTCATAATGCCACGCACTTCCCCAAGAATTAAAGTTAACTCTTGAACTATAGACTGTATATTCTCTTTTTTATAGGTAAAAAGAGGAAATTCTTTCATTTGCCAAATGTACATGAGCCGATTATATTACATATTCGAATCAAATATACTAAAACTTTGAGCCGAATAAGCTATTTATTCGGCTCAAAGTGAAAAACATCGTATACATTACCCCCTATTCTCTTGTTTTACAACTCCCGTTGAAGCGCTCTACATAACTGTTTTGTGTAAGACATTCCAGTTGGGTATATTTAATACATCAGCTGATAGACCACTATCGAGTTGATTGACTGCTTTTACAATTTCTGTTTCACTATGTCTTGACTTTCTCCTCTTTTTTATTCCTTCTAAACTAGTTTAATGAATTTTTTCTAATTATGATCAGTCCAACTTTTAGGGAAGCACATATATGAAGATATCAGATTCATCATAACACCGACATGAAGATACTTTAACTAGGTCATCGTATCGTCATGACACCGACATGATGATACGATGACCTAGTTAAAACATTGGCAAAACTCACTTAAAAGTAAGAGAAGACGATGTTTTTAAATAAAAAATAGGGATAGCTTTTGGCTACCCCTATTCAATAGATATATCTGTAGGATAAGATTATACGTATGTTTCAAGTATTTTCACACCCTCTTCAGAAGGCATAATAGTAATTTCTTCTGTAAGTGCTGGATAAAGGATTGTTTCACCTGCTTGAAGAGAAACTTTATTTCCTTCATTATCGATTAGGTTACAACTACCCTCAACACATATTAATATTACAAAAGAGTCTAAATCAGAATAGTCACAAGTCACTTCTTCTGTTAAATCATAGACAGAAGTTGTAAAATAAGGACATGCTACTAATTCTACTGGTTCATCCTTTACTCTATCATATTTGGTTCTGTAATCATTGAGTACTTCATAATTGATAGCATCTTTAGCTAATTCAGTGTGAAGCTCTCTAGTTTGTCCATTGGCATCCTTACGATTAAAATCGTAAATACGATAAGTAATATCTGATGTCTGTTGAATTTCTGCGATAAAAGATCCTGCGCCAATACTATGAACTCTACCAGCAGGTAAGAAAAACACATCTCCAGGATGTATTTCATACTCTTGCAATACATCAGTTATCGTATTGTTCTTTACGCGTTCTTTATACTCTGTAGCGTCTATTTCATGAGAGAAACCAGAACGCAACTTAGCATTTTTATCAGCATCAACAACGTACCACATTTCTGTTTTACCAAATGAATTATGACGACGTTTCGCCAATACATCATCTGGATGCACTTGGATAGATAAATCTTGCTTAGCATCAATAAACTTGATTAGCAGAGGAAACTTTTCGCCAAATGCGCTATAGTTATCTTCTCCTACTAATTCTTCACGATGTCTACGAACAAGCTGTGTCAAGGTTAGACCTTTATCTGGACCTTCAGCCACTACAGATTCATTGTCATCTACGCCCGATATTTCCCAGCTTTCACCTACTCTTTCTAAAGATTCATTTAGATGTTTAAAGGGTATGATTTTATCACCACCCCATAAGGTTTGCTTTAAAAGAGGTTCGAATTTAAACGGATACATTTTCCTTTTTATTTTATTATGATGTTTATGATAAATAATGTGTTACAAACATACTAAAAATATCAAAAGTTTTAGATAGAAATAAATATTTTAATTCTATCTAACTGACATCAATACTTCACTAAACTAGACTTTCTATTTCAGGAATCCCCTTGAACGCTTTATTTTATTTAGACTGATATATTTGTGAGAAAGTTATAAATTCTCTTTATTTGCATGATTTTTATGACTTAATTAGGGCTATCCTGAAAAACACGCAGAAAAAAATGGAAAATAAATCAAATTTGAAAAGAGAAGATTTTCAGTCAATTATTGAAGGAAAACAAACAGACTTATTTATTCTCAGAAACAATAAGGGTATGGAAGTAGCAGTTACCAATTATGGTTGTACTCTCCTTTCTATTATGGTACCCGATAAAAGCAACAAGTTTGATAACGTAATTCTCGGTCATAGTAGCCTAAAAGATATATTAAGTTGTCCAGAACCTTTTTTAAACACAGTTGTAGGAAGATATGCTAACCGAATAGCAAAAGGCAAATTCACCTTAAATGGCAATGAATACAAACTAGCTATTAATAACGGGCCTAATGCTCTACACGGTGGGCCTACAGGCTTTCATACAAAAGTATGGGATGCTACGCAATTAAATGAAAATAGCATAGTCTTTAAATACCTATCTACAGACGGCGAAGAAGGATACCCTGGAAATCTTAAAGTAGAATTAACCTATTCTTTAGATAATAATTCAAATTCACTTCACATAAATTATCAAGCAACAACAGATCAAACAACAGTAGTAAATCTAACCAGTCATGGTTTTTTCAACCTTTCGGGTATAGGAACCCCCACATCAAGCATAGAAGATAATATTGTATATATCAATGCAGACCATTATGCACCCATAGATGAGGTATCCATACCAACAGGTGAAATTTTAAAAGTGGCAGGTACACCTATGGATTTTACATCTCCTAAAATTGTAGGAGATAGAATTAATGATAATTTCAGACAATTGAAATATGGTTCAGGTTATGATCACTGTTATGTGCTGAATAAAATTGAACCTAAAACCTTAACTCTTGCGGCATCATGCCAAGACCCTAAATCGGGTAGACTAATGGAAGTTTACACAACAGAAATAGGAGTACAATTATATACAGGAAACTGGCTCGGAGGCTTTAAGGGAGCACATGGTGCTACATTCCCTGCTCGAAGTGCTATCTGCTTTGAAGCACAATGCCTTCCCGACACTCCCAATAAACCCTATTTCCCTAGTGCTAAACTAGAACCAGGAGAAAAGTATTTACAACACACAGTATATAAATTCAAATAAATTATCATTAACTAATCAATAAATTCAATCATGACTAAACAAAAACAAAGTCATATCTTGCCTATCATCATGATGATAGCATTATTTGGTATGATCTCGTTTGTAACAGGGTTACAAAATCCGATGGGTATCATCGTGAAAAACCAATTTGGTGCAACCAACTTTATGTCTCAGCTAGGTAACTTAGCAAACTTTATTGCTTACCTTTTTATGGGTATACCTTCTGGACTACTACTTCAAAAAGTAGGTTATAAGAAAACTGCTTTAATTGCTGTAGCTGTAGGTTTCGTAGGAGTAGGTATTCAGTACTTATCTGGCGGAATGGGTAGCTTCGGAGTGTATCTTACAGGTGCATTCGTTTCTGGTTTTTCTATGTGTATGCTTAATGCTGTAGTAAACCCAATGCTTAACACACTAGGTGGTGGAGGTAAAAAAGGTAACCAACTTATCCAAATTGGTGGTTCTTTCAACTCTCTAAATGCAACTATCGTACCCGTATTAGTAGGTTATCTAATTGGTAATGCTTCTCAAGCATCTATCAAAGACGCAAGTCCTGCTTTATTCATCGCAATGGGTATCTTCGCTCTAGTATTTGTTGTACTATTAGCAGTTAACATCCCAGAACCAAGACTTGCTATTCAACAAAAAGAAGCTGGTAAAAAAGATCCTCACAGCCCACTATCTTTTAGACACTTTATATTTGGAGCAATCGCTATTTTCGTATACGTAGGTATCGAAGTAGGTATTCCAAACTTTAGTAACTTATACATGACTAGTAGTATTGCTGAAGGTGGTCTAGCTATGGACACAACAATTGCTGGTTCTGTAGTAGGTACTTATTGGTTCCTTATGCTTATTGGTCGTTTAACAGGTGGTATCGTAGGTGGAAAAATTTCAAGTAGAGTTATGCTTGGTTTTACAGCTGCTATAGCTGGTCTATTCGTAGTCTTAGCTATCTTTAGTTCTCCTGAAACAACAGTTAATATGCCTGTATTCTTTAGTGACATATCATTTGGTACAGCTCAAGTGCCTATTGGCATTATGTTCCTTGCTTTATGTGGTCTTTGTACATCTGTTATGTGGGGTGGTATTTTCAACCTTGCAGTAGAAGGATTAGGAAAATACACAGAAGCAGCTTCTGGTATCTTTATGATGCTTGTTTGTGGTGGTGGTATTCTTCCTGCAGTTCAAGGTTTACTTGCTGATGGAGTTAGCTTCATGGCTAGTTTCTGGTTAGTATTTGCTGGAGCTATCTACCTATTATTCTATGCACTAGTAGGATACAAAAATGTAAATACAAATATTCCTGTAGAATAACATACTACATCAACTTTTAAATAACCGTAAAGATTCTATTATCATGAAAAAAGAAGAAGTTAGAAAACACTTTATAGAGCGATTTGGCGATGTAAAAGGCTTTTTATATGCCTCTCCAGGAAGAATCAACTTAATTGGAGAACATACAGACTATAACGGAGGATTCGTTTTTCCTGGAGCCATAGATAAAGGTATGGTTGCAGAAATAAGACCAAACAACACAGACAAAGTAAGAGCTTATGCTATTGACTTAGATGAATATGCTGAGTTTGGACTTAAAGAAGAAGATGCTCCAAAAGAAAGCTGGGCTAGATACATATTTGGTGTTTGTAGAGAGATGATCAAAAGAAATGTAGAAGTGAAAGGTTTTGACACTGCATTTTCTGGCGATGTTCCTTTGGGAGCAGGTATGTCATCATCTGCTGCATTAGAAAGTACGTATGCTTTTGCTATCAATGAATTATTTGCTGATAGTAAAATAGAAAAGTTTGAATTAGCTAAAGTGGGACAAGCTACAGAACACAATTATGTTGGTGTTAAATGTGGTATTATGGACCAGTTTGCTTCAATCTTTGGTAAAGCAGGGCATCTTATGCGTCTTGACTGTCGCTCACTAGAGCACGAATACTTCCCATTCAATCCAAAAGGATATCGATTGGTGCTATTAGATTCAGTGGTAAAACACGAACTAGCTTCTTCTGCATATAACAAACGTCGTGAAAGTTGTGAGGCCGCAGTAGCAGCCATTCAAAAGAAACATCCAAAAGTAGAATTTTTAAGAGATTGTACGATGGATATGCTTAAAGAATCAAAAGCTAATATTAGCGAAGAAGATTTCATGAGAGCAGAATATGTTATTGAAGAAATACAACGTGTAATAGACGTGTGTGATGCTCTTGAAAAAGGAGATTACGAAACCGTTGGTCAAAAAATGTATGAAACACATCATGGCATGAGTAAACTTTACGAAGTAAGCTGTGATGAATTGGATTACCTAAATGACTGTGCTAAAAAATGTGGAGTTTCAGGATCACGCGTTATGGGCGGTGGTTTTGGAGGCTGCACAATAAACTTAGTTAAAGACGAACTTTATGATG
>NZ_DYYK01000040.1:0-13934 GCF_020741705.1 Bacteroides coprosuis | reverse complement strand
TGCTCAAAAATCTTCTACTCCTTTTTATACCTATATGGGTGATAGCCTATGCCACAAGAAAGCAGCTCGTGCGATATTTTGGTGATTTGCTGACACGTGCCAAGAGTACAGAAGTTTCCATCTACGATTATTCCTTAGGGAGTAAAGGACAAATGAAACAACATATAAACACGTACTTTAATGAGAGTGGACGAGTAATCTATATCGAAGTAGATGACAACCTATCCAACGATTTTAAGCGTGTGTTTTACTCGTTCGACCGTAGTGGCGTGATGCTACATCAAGAGGTGAAAGACCGATTTTCCACCCTTACTAAAATGCTTGTTGAGCAAGATGGTAAAGGACTTCATTACCAGGTTTATCAAGATGGAACTTTATTGCCAGAACTTTATCGGGTTCAAGAAAGAGGGCGGCATACCTATGCCCAGCAAGGCGAACAAGAAGCCTATCAGGAAGAGAGAAATAGGTATGGGCAACCTTTGCATATCCTTACTCCCTGTGCAGAGGGTATGCAGGTAGAAGAGTATAAGTATAAACAAAAAAGAGAGGTGAGTTACAAACAGATCAACCCTCATCAAGCCCCCATCTTATATCAATATAAGTATGAAGAAGTAGATCATAAAGGAAACTGGACCACACGCATCTGTTATAAAGAAGGAGAACCTTATGAATGGCAGATACGTAGAATAAATTATTAAAATAGTAAAGCGAGTTAACACCCTATAAAAGGTCTTAACTCGCTTTACTTTTATAAATAAGAGTATAATTGTTTTAAATAGAAATACTTTCTTCAATCAGGGTATTGCAAGAGAACTCGTACTTCTCATTAGCTAGAATATCCTCCAATACATTTTTGCGCATTGTTTCTAGTGGTTCATCTAAAATGCAAACACGATTGGGTCGGCATTTCACAACACAATTCCCTTTATCTCGACGATTAATACACTCATGCAGTTGGTCTGTCTGTCCAGCATAAATAGGATCGTATTTCCCGTTATTCTTTTTCTTCAAAAAAAGGTATATCCCTTTCTCTGCTTCAAAGTGAGGTTTAAAAGCTCGATGAATGAAATATTTTTCAAAGAAATATTCTTTACCCGAAGCTCCACTAACTCTTAATTTTTCGCCCAATTTTATCATATCTTTAACTAAGTGAATCATGATTAATAACACTCATAAAATAGCAATATTCAGCACTTTAACAAATACACGCTCTGATATTTACTATTTGTCACATAATATGGGCTTTATAGTATATTAGAATGATATAAAGTGAAATAAATCATCTTTTAGTCAAAAGTAAAAGGTCAACGAGTGTTGAGTGTTCGTTGACCTTTTGTGCATCACTGATCGTTTAGAATCTGTTTTGTTAAGCCTTAGTCTCTTCGCAATCTTTTCCCATAAGGTGAATGCACGAAAAGCTATACTCACTGTTGTCCATAATATCTCTCTCTATCGAACAACGTTTCTTTTGGGTGGGTTCAAGGAGTACTGCCACGCAATTGGGCCTACTTGCTAAAATGCAATAATTCTTATCGCTCATTGTCGACTCCTTTTCCAAACTATCACTTTGTCCACAATAGATGTATCTACGCGAATGCGTATCGTGATACATATACACATAAACACCCCCAGTTTGTGGTAAGCTTACCGAAAGTGGTAAAAGAGTAAATAGATAAGGAACCCCTGAATATCCTATAAGCGTTATCTGTTCCATAAGATTATTGTTTTTACATTTCCTCAAAAATACAATTTATCAGAAAATACGACTTATTCCCTACCTACAAATTACCTCCTATAGCTCTTCTTTACAGCGATAGGAAAGGTTATAATACAAAAAGATTGCAAGAGAAAGGATCTCCAAAGTGTAGAACAAAAGTAGAAGAGGATTAAGAAAAAAGAGAAATATGTTTAGAAGGAATATCTTAGCTTGTATTTTGGAATAAAGCTGATTTCCTATTAAACCCATCTATTTAAATTTTATTTGACAAAGCTATTTTATACTTTTATATCTATAACATTAAAAACTGATAGGTGCTATGAAAAAGACGTTTTATATCTACTCTCTTTTCATCTGTTTAGGAATGGTCTTGACCGCTTGTGAACGAGACAACGAATGTCAGCCAGTGGTGTACAAAACGATGATTACAAAAATGGCCGCTTATGTTGTGGATGCAGAAGGTCATGATATGCTCAATCCAGAATCGCCAACTGCGATAAAAGATACCGATATTCAAATAAACTACTCATTCAACAATAGCTTTAATAAGGCCTATGCAGGAGTTGAAATTCATTTACATGAAAAGAGTGGATTATATTATATGTCTTTCATGCCTCAGATACCTGTTGAAGGTTTAGTAACTCACTATGAGTACTATAAATACCAACAAAATAAGGAGGTGTTTTATGAGAAGAGAAGTAATCAGACGGTGATGACACGCACTTATCTCCGATTTAAGAAAAATCAACGACCACTTTTATTAGAAACTGAATATCGTATTTTCAAAAACCCTTATGAGTCTTACTACGGACACGAATCTGTTGTTTTAGAAAATGCATGGATAGAAGGAGTTCATTTTTATAGTAAAAGTACCGATATAGGAACTATTGTTTTGGAAGATAAATAGTTATTAATACGCAAAATATATATATTTACTATACTTTTTCACTATATTTACCCCACTAACTAAACTTATCGAAATGGATTATGGGTTATTTTACATCAAAGTGATTGTAAAATCTATTTATTACAAGAAAGAGTAAACATCTATAGGCTTATCTTGTTTAGATAAATTGAAACATATACCAACGATTAAAAAAAATAATAATTTAAAAGTTTAGTTTATGAGACAGATTAAAAAAATGCTCTTAGCTCTTACATTAATCATCTGCTCTGTGGGTGTTAGTGCGCAAGGCTATAAAACAGGAGTGGGTATCCGTTTGGGATACGATAGTGGTATCACTGCAAAGCACTTTCTCTCTTCCGACAATGCAATTGAAGGAATTGTGAGTTTTTCTCCAAAACATTTTCAGGTAACGGGGTTGTATGAATTCCAAAGACCTTTTCCTTCAGTAGATAACTTGAATTGGTTTTTAGGATTGGGTGCACACTTGGGAGCTATTCATCATAATAAGAATGATTATAATAATAGTTTCTTAATTGGTGTTGATGGTATTGCTGGTTTAGAATATGTTTTCCCTACTGCACCGTTTACGCTAGGGTTAGATTGGAAACCAACCATCAATTTTACAAATGGATACAATGATTATTGGTATGCTGGCTTTGCATTAAGTTTCAGATACCGATTTTAATTAGTATATAATGAATCGTGTAAAGGAGCTGCCTCGTGAGAGGTGGCTTTTTTTATTGTGTTACAACGTCTATCTCCGATCCATAAAAAGAAGAGGCTGCCTAGTTTAGACAGCCTCTTTGAGACAATTAATATACTTATTTTGGACTCAAGATATTACTTGCTCATAAATGAGGTTAGCATCCATACTGATTTTTCTTGTTCCACTAGGTAGTCGCTCATCATAGATACTGTAGCTTCGTCTTTGTTGTCGCCAGCTATTTCTATGATTTTGCGTTCTTCTACGATAAGGTGACTGATGGTTTCTAGAATGTTTTCTATGGCTTTCATACCATCACTCTGAACATCTTCTTCTTTCACTCTTGCTATTTTTAGGTAGTTGCTGAATTTGTTTTCGGGTACACCTCCTAGCATTAATATACGTTCTGCTACTTCGTCCACTTTCTCGTTTACATCATCATACATTTTTTCAAATGCTTCGTGTAGTTGGAAAAAACCTCTACCTTTGATGTTCCAATGGAAGTTGCGTAGGTTGGTATAATAAACTTGTAAATCTGCTAATAAAACTTGAAGTGAATCAATCACTTTATTTGAACCTGCTTCGTTTAATTTGATATAATCTAATGTTTTCATAACTCTATTTTTAAATGTTCGTTAATTTGTTTTTCTCTTATTGTTTGATGCAAATATAGAGCATAAAACACTTGGTGTCAAACTGAAAAAATCTATCTTTGTATAGATAAAATCTATCAACCTCTAAAATGATATAGATGACACTTCAACAATTAGAATATATTTTGGCTGTTAATCAGCATAGACATTTCGGTAGAGCTGCTGAGCATTGCCATGTTACCCAACCTACTTTGAGCGCTATGATTCAGAAACTAGAAGAGGAACTGGGTGTCAAACTTTTCGATAGAAATGTACAGCCTGTTTGTCCTACGTCTATTGGTGAGAGAATTATAGATCAGGCTCGACAGGTATTAAATCAGTCTGCACATATTCGTGAGATTGTAGATGAAGAGAAAGGCGCTATGGTAGGAACCTTCCGACTGGGTATTTTACCTACTATTGCACCTTATCTATTGCCTCGGTTCTATCCTCATTTCTTAGAGCTTTACCCCAAACTAGATGTGCAAGTGAGTGAAATGAAGAGTGCTGATATTGAATTGGCCTTGGAAAAAGGTGATTTAGATGCGGCAATTATTGCTACCCAGCCCGAAAATAAACAGCTTATTGCCGAACCTCTGTTTTATGAGGAGTTCTATGGTTACGTTTCTACCCTCGAACCTGTTTTTAAGGAGAAGGTGATTCGTACCTCCGACATTACAGGTAAGCATCTTTGGCTGCTCGATGAAGGGCATTGTTTTCGGGACCAACTGGTGAAGTTTTGTCATATTAAAGGGGTGCAAGATAGTCGGAAAGCGTATCGACTGGGGAGTATGGAAACTTTTATGCGTATGGTGGAGAGTGGAAGGGGAGTTACCATTATCCCCGAGTTGTCTCTGTCGCAGTTGAATACTTGTCAGCAAGAATTAGTGCGTCCTTTTGCTGTGCCTCGTCCTGCTCGTGAGGTACGCCTAGTAATTCCTGCCGATTTTGTACGTCATACTTTACTAGGACATCTTAAAAGAGAGATAATCAGTTCGATTCCGAATGAAATGATGCAATTAAAGAACACACAATACTTAGTATAATGCCTGTATATTAGTCTGAATACCGTTTTAGTCTCATTTCTAGACTTCGGTAAATTTAATAATATCAAAACTTTAATTGTATTTAAAACTATTTTCTTTCTTATCTGTTTTTTAAAGAAATACGCCTAGTTTTCAAATTTGAGGATGAGAAAAGTTTTGATAATTATTGCCATAGCATTGGTTATACCTTTGCTACAGTCGTGCATGGTTCTTATTTTACCAGCAGTATATACCGTGGTAAAGAGTAAGAAGCATAAAAAGAGTAATTTAGCACCTGTTGAAATGGCTTCACTAGATGTTATCCATAAAAGTTTGGTAGATAGCACGGGAATGCTTCTCAATTTGTCTTTCCATCTCCTGGATGAGGAGTTGATCATTCAGTATAAAGATAAATCAGCCGTACTACAGCAAAAACAAGCCGATTCTATTCTCTTGTATGCCAATAAAGAGTATGAATATATGGAGGTAAAGGGGGAACATTTCCTGACTCGAAAGGGGAAAAATATCTTTTATCATCGATCTACTTTGCCTACTACTATCGTGAATGAGAGTTACTCAGATAAGTACGGACAGCTATTAGATGTCTCTTTTTATTTAAATGAAGGCTTAGCCAAAGTTCACTTAGGGAGAGATAAAACGGTATTGCGGTGGCAGAATTCTTCTCGGGGGATTCACTATGCCAATGATAGTTGTGATTTGGTACAAGGGCAGGGTGGAACACTCTTTATTATTAATGGGCTCGAAGCCTTTGACCTTAAGCCATAAGAGCTTTCGGGTGAATTGGTTTGAGAACATGAGGTTCTTTCTTTCAAGCCTGATGTCAGGGATAAAGTATATGAGTTTGTGGATGATATCCCAAAAAATTAATCTCTTTATACCTTATTTAGTCCAATTCAGACTGAACCTTATGCACCGATATGTGTTAAAATAAAAGTAATAGACCAAGGTCTGTTTTATGAAGGATTCTCAAAATAATACGATAGCGTGATGCGTGTATTGCAAAAAGTGGAAGTCAATCAGTAAAAGAAAAAATCTTACTTTATTAATGCTCGTTAACAAGGTAAGAGGAGCCCATGGTTGTATGGCAATCATGGGCTTTTTGTATCTAGCAATTAGTCAGTTAGTTGAGGCTTAAAATATCATAAATAGCATAACATCTTCTCCTCTTTTTATTATCTTGTGGACAAGGAGCTATGTGTGTTGTGAATTTACAAATCAAGGGATAGAAGTAGAGCTGCTATGGAAAAGATTATTGAACAATATATAGACCAATGTCTCCAGTGGATGGAGCCTTGCAAAGAGTATCTGGGCTATCTCCCTTTTTATGAAGGTGATGTAGAACCAGAAATGGTAGATGATCTTGATTTTGCTCTTCTTCGAGAGTTGCCTTTGCGTATGAAGATTACCCAGCCCGAACGAAAAGATCATGTAGTAAACTTGATCTCTCCCAAAGATAAATTATGGAAAAGTATTGATAATCAAGTTTCCTCTGATGACATTGCTCAATTAGAAAGAGAACTTTCTATTACCTTACCCGAATCGTATAAAAGATATCTACATTGCAAACATCACTATAAACTGTTTTGGGATATGGATATTGTGCTGTATCCCAAGCCCGTTCATTCGTGGTATAACATAGTCGTAGAAATGAATAATTCTCTAAGAACTTTGGCTTTGGAGAAGGGTTATTTTGTAATTGGCACTTATTCTGATTCTGCCGAAATAGCCATAAAACTGCATGAAGATTCTCGATCGGAGGGAGTAGTGGTGCTGCTCGATTATGAAACGGGAGAACCTTCTCGTGTGCTGGCTTCTCATTTTTTAGCTTTGCTTGATGCCCAACTTACGTTGCCTTCTCCTCAACTCAAGCCTTTGAAGGAGTGGGAAAAACGACTGTTTGGGTAACTTGTTATTTGGGTCAATGGAGCAATCTTAGCACTTGTACTTTATGCAAATAAGCCTATCTAAAATAAATGAGATAGGCTTGATCCTTTTTCTAGCTCTGAAGAGCTGTAGGCTCCTTTTTCTACTCGGGCAAGATCACTTCATGTCGGTGTCATCGTATCATCATGTCGGTGTCATGATCACTTCATGTCGGTGTCAAAGTATATTCTTACCCCTCCCCAAAAAATGTTTTAGGATTGAAAAAGAGTAGAGGATTATTTCTTAAAGACATTCTCTCTGTGCCACTTCATGTAGGGTTGACACGCGGCAGGAAGATCTATGTGTAGAGGGCGTGGAATGTGATACTCTTCAAACTTTTCTTCTAGCAGGGGATAAACCATCAACTCACCATCTTCTTTAAAACTAATTACTCCATTATTGAAAAGAGGGGCAAGGTGTTTTGCCAACACAATACTATTGTATGGATCGAGCTTTTCTGTGGAACTGCATACTCGCCAAGGTTTAGGACGACAGATAGATAGGCTAGGGTAGAAATCGATCCGAGTTATGGGGCAGCATTCATATCTTTTTTTTACTTCCAATAAGTAGTTACCTTGAGCCAGTCGGGCATCCGTCAGATTTTGTTTTTCTTCATCCGATAAAAGTTCCTCATTTTGTACTCGTTCTATGTCTTCTACCACATCGGCTATCTCATGGTTTTTACTCCAAGTGCGTACCTGTGCTGTAACGGGTCCGTCGGCTAAAGTTCTATAGGGCAATTCTGCCTTGCATATCTGTAATAAAAGATACCCTAGTTTGTAGGTAAGGTGTGTGAGGTATTGAGGTTTCGGAGTGCCATCTTCATATATTGGAGAACCTTCTGCAGGTAATATAGGAGCAATTGCCCCCATATTGGGAGTCATAGGCATAGGAGGATCAACCTTAAAAGAGTAGTCGATGTCGATTCGCCAACCTTGACTATCACCCTCTTCCACAATCTTTTTTTGTATTTTAGAAGAATAGCATTTGTTTAGGGCGATGCCTAAATATTCTATATGTCCTTGTGTGTAGAAAAAGATAATATCACCAGGCTCTACCAATTCCATAATGGGTAGTGGGTTGTCTTCCAACCCTTGTTCTTCTTCCGAATGCCAAAGAAAACCATAGGGTTGCTTAGCAAACTTACCTTCACGCTCTGTTAGTTGGGTTTGATCTATATTTACCCAAAAAAAATTGGGTTGCTCTTCATATCTTTCCATTGTCGGACTGTTTATGATTAATAGTTTTTATAAAATCTGTTGTAGCTTCTATAATAACGTAAGAAATACGGACAAGGTTCATGAGGGTTATAGGTGTGCTATCGTTTTGGGCTTCAATGGCTTTATGCTTATAGGTAGGAGTCATTTACCACTCTGGATACCTTACTTTCCAACTATTGAGAATTTGATTTTAGATAAGACTCTCCAGTCTCCAAATCTACAATTAACCTTCTTGAACCCTGTGTATCAGAATAGGGATTGATGAGTTGATATTGATAGATGCCTTGGTTACCCTGAATATACCCATGGTATGCCCGAATACCATAATAAAAGTAGGTGTTAGAATAGGAGCTGTTATCTACTATCCATACCAATCCCTTTTGCTTTAAATGAAAACGGTATAACTTAGAATATCTATAGTTGCATAGAGGGTTGTATTCCTTATTATATGGAAAATAAGCCATCTCCCACACAAGCATTTCCTCTCTACTGATGGGTAGTATGTAGCGGTGGCTATTCATAGACCTTATCAAACTGATGGGTTCATTCATCTCTATTTCTCCTTGACTATTGATGTAGAGTAAGCGATGCATAGGGTACTCCTCATCCATACGAGCATTTGAAAGCTGTACCAACACACCATTGTCCCAGATGGTCAGTCCCTCAATATACGATGCTGAAGTTTCTGTGGGTTGGCTCTCCGTCAGTACCTTTGTGTAGTAACTTCCATTTTCTAAACTCACTTGATATAGCTTGATTTGAGTATCTGTTACTTTATGATTCTTTGCACTTGGATATTCATTCTTGAGCGTAAATACGAGCCACTCATCATTCCAATAAACGTTATCGAGGTCAATCCGATTTATGATGTGTGGCAGATCTGAATCTGAATCAGAATCACTCTTTGCTACTTGATACACCTTTTCTTGCGTTGTGAAATCGGCTAACAGCAGATTACTCTCTTTTTCATAGATTTTTAGCCACAACTTACCTTGATAAAAACCATAAAGCAGATCCACTTCATCCGTATTAACCATTCTCCACTGTTGAGGCTGAAAGATAGTTCCAAGAGATTGATATTCAGGATAATGATTGTTCATTAAAAAATAGTCCTCTTGAAGAGTATAAGTTTCCCGAATGTACTCATCAACCGTCTGCCCATCGTTGAAATCGTGACATAGACTAGCCATAAAAGTGAGTGATAGCAAACACAAAAATACCTTTAAGGGCATGGAGTGAAAAGTTGTACGGTATTTTTTCATAGAGTGGGGCATTTAGATACCTCCAAAGTTAAAAGAATCTGCTGAAAATGAGGAGTAAAAAGAAGAAAGATATAGATAAGATGCAGCATTAAACCCCTTTTTGATAGAGGAATTGAGAAAAAGACTGCAATAGCTTAAAGTTGGATCCACAAATTATTTAAGAATACGATAGAATGACAAACACGGAAAAGAAAGAGATTTAGTTCTTCCCTTCAAGCATGTTTTTCTTTAGAATGTATGCTGTAGTGTACAAAAAAGACTATATTTGTATAGTGTAGAATACAAAAAGGATGCTATGACTTTATTGCCAAGAGTAAAAAGAATCTTTGATCAGTTGGGTGAAAACATCAAACTAGCCCGATTACGTCGTCGGTACACCATGGAACAAGTGGCAGATCGTGCAGGAATAACTCGTGCTACTCTTCAAAAAGTAGAGTCGGGCAACCCTTCAACCTCATTAGAAACTTATGTCAAAGTGTTATTTGTATTGGGTTTAGAGAAAGATTTACTCAACATAGCCAAAGACGATGAACTAGGTAGAAAACTAAGAGACAAAGAGTTGATGAAATAAAAGAGTCTAAGGATATGGAAAAAGTAATTTATGTATTCGCGGATTGGTTGGAAAATAAGGAAGCCCAACTTATGGGGACACTCTATGCAGATGTGGTGAGAGGCAAAGAAATCTTTTCTTTCGAGTACGATGCCCTTTGGTTACAATCTAATACCTCTCGTATTCTTGATCCTGAATTACGATTCTTTTCGGGTAGGCAACATAATGCAGATGAGGAAAAAACTAATTTCGGTTTGTTTCTCGATTCTTCTCCCGATAGATGGGGGAGAGTTTTAATGCAAAGACGAGAAAGTATCAAGGCTCGCCAGATGAAAAAAGAAAATAAACGTCTGTATGAATCCGATTATCTTCTGGGAGTTCATGATCAAACTCGAATGGGAGCATTACGATTTAAAACTGATATAGACGGAGATTTTTTAGATAATAACAATAACCAACCGACACCTCCCATCACAAAAATAAGAGAACTAGAAAATGCTAGTTTGGCTTTTGAAAAAGGACTCCTGCAAGATGATCCTAGTTTGGCTAAATGGCTGAATATATTGATTACCCCAGGTTCTTCTTTAGGAGGTGCTCGCCCAAAAGTCAATGTCTTAGATACAGATAATTCTTTGTGGATAGCTAAGTTTCCTAGCGTAAATGATCAGTTTGATATAGGTTTATGGGAGTTCCTCACCTATCAATTGGCTCTAGATGCAGGAGTGAAAATGGCGCAATCTAAGGTTCGAAAATTCAACTCTAATAACCATACATTCCTTACCCAGCGATTTGATAGAAGAAGAGAGGGTTCACGCATTCACTTTGCTTCGGCCATGACTTTGCTAGGCAATACCGATGGAGACGATTATACTTCGGGAGTCAGTTATCTAGATATTGTAGAGTTTATCATTCAATACGGTGCATCTGTAAAAGAGGATTTAGAAGAACTATTTAGAAGAATTGTCTTCTCTATTTGTGTAAAAAACACGGACGATCATCTACGGAATCACGGCTTTCTTTTAACAGATAAAGGTTGGATACTTTCCCCCGCCTATGATATTAATCCCAATCCATACGGTATGGGTTTGAAATTGAATATTTCTGATACTGATAACTCATTAAGTCTGGACTTAGTTCAGGAACAAGCAGAATACTTTCGGTTGAAAGCAGAGGAGGCTCACTTTATAATAGATCGAGTAAAAAGGAGTGTCCAAAAATGGAGAAACAGAGCAAGGACCTTAAAAATTTCTTCCATTGAACAAGAATCAATGTCTCCAGCCTTTGACTTATAACAGACTATTTTCTTTAGAATGTATACTATAGTGTACAAAAAAGGCAATAATGTATAGTGTAGAATACATTTATCTTAATTTTTCCTTGAGTAAAGAGCTAAGTTCACCCTTTTGAGTCTAAATAAAAGAATAAATTATTGGAAGAAAAGGAGGGAGTTCTTCTTCATAATTTATACCTTTATTAGCCTTATCTTAAATAGCGTGTACTATGAAGCTTAACATTCTACCCATGACTCAACCAGAGGCAAAGGAGATTGCAGCAAATTGGCATTACGACGGGGTCTATGCTTTTTACGATAGAGATGTCAATACCCATGAATTTGCTCAGTTTCTATCTGTTCAGTCCCGTAGAGACGATTACTTTAGTGTCTTTGCGGATGGTGAACTAATTGGTTTTTTTAGTTTTAAAGAAAATGAAAAAGGTATTGTTGATATGGATTGCGGCATGAAACCGAGTTGGACGGGCAAAGGCTGGGGAATCCAGTTTATGCCCTTTGGCATCGATTTTATAGTAAAACGCAGTCATCCTAGTGTCATTCGGGTAGATCTCCCCCTTTTTAATCATCGAGCATTATCCTTAGTACGTAGATTGGGTTTTGAGCCCGTTCACGAATATTCGCATCAGGTAGATAAACATCCCTATACGTTTCTACAAATGGTCTATTGGGTGCGAGGAGATGAAACCTCATACCATAAAGAGTTTAAATAACCCCATTTGTCAGAGTTGGCTCAACTATGAACTGAGTAGAGCATTTTAGATCCCAAATCAGGGAAGATTATGTGGATATAAAAATGCAAAAAAGGTTTTAGGATGTTTATATCAACAAGAAAACAGCTCAGAAGGGAGTTGTCGGCCACTTTGTTTTCTCTCCGTTTAATCCTAAAGATTATTAAAAAATAAAAACAATTTAGTTTTGTAATGAGTTATATTTTGTAGAGTGTCTTTCTACTAAATATTTAGTATAGAATATTGGCTTCAGTAGTATGACTATGATAAATGATAGTTTCATATTGATAGCCTATATTGTTTTATTTATGAGTTTTATTGATTTTGATTTGTTAAAATAGTCTTTTAGTTGGGCTATTTACTTACAAAATAACAAAATAGAGTTTTTTGTTTTTATTATCTTTACCATTTCCGAAATTTGAAAAGAATATATGATGGCAAAAAAGAACAAAGTTTTTTACTCTAGTTTTAATAAAACGATAACGATTCCTAGCCTTATTTTTATCATTGGCGTATCCTTATTTTGTGGATTATTCCCAGTAAAGGCGTTGAAAGTGTTGGGATATTTAAAAGATTCCATATCTACCAATTTCAATTGGTTGTATGTCACGATTGTTACCGTATTTATCTTTTTCTTACTGTTCTTAGCCGTGAGTAAATATGGAAAGATTCGTTTGGGTAGAGCTGGTTCCAAGCCAGAATATTCTTTCTTCTCTTGGATCTCCATGTTGTTTGCAGCAGGAATGGGAATTGGCTTGATGTTCTTTGGAGTTGCCGAACCCCTTGGCCATTTTGTTGAACCCTCTTTGCAAGGACTCGATCACTCAGAACTGCTTAAGCGAGTTCAAACTTATACGTTCTTTCACTGGGGCATTCATGCTTGGGCTATTTATGGCACGGTGGGGCTATCATTGGCTTATTTTGCTTATCGTTATAAGCTTCCACTCTCTTTGCGTAGTTGCTTTTACCCTATCTTTAAAGATAAAATACAAGGTAAAGTAGGAGATGTAATTGATATTTTTGCACTATGTACCACTTTCTTTGGTTTAACCACCTCTCTAGGATTGGGAGTGATTCAGCTATCGGCTGGGTTGGAAGCCATGGGTATTATCCCTCATATTGGCTTTGGAACTCAGATAATGTTGGTGGTAATAATTATGTCTTTAGCGGTGCTATCTGCTTCTAGTGGACTGAATAAAGGAGTGAAGTACCTTAGCCAGATTAATGTGATAGCATCTGTGGTATTAATGCTTTTTATTCTTTTTACTGGTCCGACAGTTTATCTACTTCGTTCGTTTATTGAAGGACTTGGACATTATACTTCTCACTTTTTTGAATATACATTTAATACCTATGCTTACGAACCCGAGCGTTTGCCTTGGCATTATAATTGGACTATATTATACTGGGCATGGTGGATCTCTTGGTCGCCTTATGTAGGGCTATTTATTGCTCGAATATCAAAAGGAAGAACCATTCGTGAATTTATTATGGCTGTGCTGTTTATTCCATCTCTATTTATTTTTGTATGGATGACAATCTTCGGAAATAGTGCCATCTGGATTGATGAACACGTGGCAAGTGGAGCACTTTCGGGTATGGCTAGTAAGGCAGATGTGTTGCTCTTTAGATTTTTGGAGTATTTCCCTCTGAAAACCTTGGTCAGTGCCCTTACTCTATTCATAATATTTGTATTCTTTGTTACCTCGGCAGACTCTGCCATCTTTGTGATGAACAACATTGCCTCCAAGAATGCCAAGAAATCTCCTATCTGGCAAAATGTATTTTGGGGTGCTTTGCTATCCGTCTTAGCTCTGATACTACTCAATCTGGATGGCTTAGAAACGATGCAAACTATGACATTGATTACTGCCTTACCTTTTGGAATCATCATGTTGCTGTTTTGTCATAGTACCTATAAAGGGATGTATATTGATAAGAAGTATTATAGCAGA
>NZ_DYYK01000039.1:0-8224 GCF_020741705.1 Bacteroides coprosuis | reverse complement strand
AAATCATATAATCCAGCTGCATTATAAGATGCCTTCATACGATTAACAGAGTCTTTTAAAGCTTCAGTGTTAAATAATAGAACCGAACCAAAATTGAAGTCATCTCTTAAACTGCCCTTTTGATAATCTATCACGGGTGCATTTTTTCTTTGATCTCCTAGTATTTGATAGTGGTCTGCATAGACCATTCCTGCACAAGAATCATCTGCTATTTTTAGCATACGTTCTAGGGCAAAATATCCTAACTCAAGAGTTGTATATTTTGTGTATAGCAATGTATAGTCAGAATTTGCTTGTTCTGCTATTGATTGAATGGCGCTTGTTGAAGTGAGTGTTGGTACATAAATAATAGGATAGCCTAAGGCTTTGTTATCCGATTTTTTTTGAGTACTCACAAGATAGATGTTCAAGTTGAGTTCTGATTGCTGTAAATTTTGAATAGTCTCTTTTACTTGTGCTTCGTCAAGAAAAGGAATGAAGCAATTGATTCTTGTTTTCATATGATTATATCTTTAATTTCTTATTTGTTTTTATATTCTAATAGTCCTATTTCCCCGCCTGTAGCAGTAAATAAAACTCTGTTTTTATCGAGAGGTACTAGTGTGTTAATTAGAGAGTTTCCAACTTTATGCTTCCATATTATTTGACCTGTTGTAGAATTTAAAGCAAACATCAATCCATTTTTTGTACTTCCGTAAAGTACTCCTTCTTTTTCTATAGGCATGGATGGTGCATGCTCATATCCAAACCCCACGTCTGTAGACCAAAGATGTTCTGGAATATCTGTTTCAGCTGAGTAACAAACCACACTATCATTCATCGTTTTACTATAGATTCTTTGGTTATCCTCAGATAACCCAATAGTCTCTCTTACCATGGATTGATTAGTTCTCCAAATTGTTTCACCTGATTGTAAACTTATCGCTGTCATAGCACGCTTAGGGTCTGTTATAAAAACTTTTCCATGTGCTGCTACAGGCCATACTGCTGCTGGAGAGAAGTGCATTCCTTTTATATCTCCTGTCCAAAGCCATTCTACTTCTCCTGTTTGTTCATTTAAAGCATAAAGCGTGTTATCCCATGCTCCGAAAATGACTTTATTATCAGTTACTAAGGGTTTAGTTTCTACGTATCCTTTAACTTGATTGTATTGCCACACTATATTTCCTGATAGGATGTCAATAGCTCTAAAAACGCCATCACTAGCTCCAATAAAAGCGATGTTATTATGGATCGTTACAGCTCCTAATACGGGTGCATTAGCTTTGATTTTCCATAGAAGTTTGCCATTGTTTGCATTTAATCCATAGATGTGTTTATCAGCAGCCCCAAAAACCACTACATTATTATCTGCTTCAGGTGTGCCCAAAATACGATGTTCAGCTTTAAACTGCCATAATTTTTTACCATCTTTTATTCGATAAGCTGAGAGGTAACCCATGTCATCTCCTACATATATATTCTTTTTGTATAAAGCAGGAGAACTATAAATCCCTACACCCGACTTATTCATCCATATTTTTTTTACTAGTGGGTATTCGTTGTTTACTGAAAAATCTGGGTAAATATCATTTCCACTTTCTTTAGTATAATACTTTTCAGTTAGAGACAAGCTCTTCCACTGTATAGGAGCTTGATTGATTTTTTTTTCTGATACATATAGAGAGTCATTTACAACATCAATTAATGTGTAACCCGGATTATTGTCTTTATCCCTAAGTGTTGATCTACTTATGATACCCGGTATTCCATCATACTGAAAGAAACGATTGCTATGATAATGCCCTCCTAAAAAGGATTTGATGTTATATTTCCTTACAGCATTCGTAACATCATACCAATTATCTACATCTCCTTTTAGTAAAGGATAATGGGTAATTAAAAATGTAGGTTGGTTGATAGGAGCTTCCGATAGTTCTTTTTCTAGCCATGAGATATCTTGGGGTACAACATGTCCGTCAGCCATTCTTAATAGTGGACCTGTATTAAATCCTAAAAAAAGGAAACCTTTATGTTCGAATTTTACTCGTTCACTTCCAAATATTTTGCCAAAATCAGTCATTCCTGATTCAGTCCACTTAGTTTCATGGTTTCCCAGAACGGCATAATACGGTTTGTTCAATTTTGCTAAAATGGCTTTAGCTTGACTTAAAGAGGTGAAATCTCCTTCTTCTGATAAATCTCCTGAAACAATAACAAATTCAATTTTAGGATTATTATTTATTTCAGTTACTACTTTATTTAAGTCTTCTGCTGGTGCTGGGTTATGTTTTGATATATGTGTATCAGTCAATAAAGCAAAAGTAAAGTCTTGTGCACCCATCGGGAGAATAGCACATACTAAGCAAATAATTGATATGAGAGTCTTTTTCATAGATTAGCTGTATTAATTATTAGTCTTTTGTTAAGAATGAAAGGATAGTAGCCATAAGCTCATCTTTTTTATCCTCGGATTGAATTACCTCAAAAGGTACGCCCATAGCATATACCTTATATGCTCCAGAGAAAGCCACCCCTGCACTTAAATTATTTTCGGTGTATCGTAGCACTGTGTGGGAATCCTTATTTGCGGGTTCGATAGCATCTGGGGATTCAACTCTATATATTTTTTCACTGAGATTCTGATTAAAAGTATATTTGTTGTTGTGGTTAGATAGGGGAGAAGTAACTTCTTTGATTCCACCCATAGTAGCAGCTCTTCCTACTCTCCATTTTATCTTTAATACGTTGTTTAAAAACTCTACGTCTTCGTCTTGCTTTGTGGCTAGAGGGTTATCATAAATATCAGATGTAATATAAGAGCCAGTAATCAAAATCGAACCTCCATTTTCGCAAAAGTTGGAAATTTGAGATTGAAGCTCTTTTGAAAATGTTTTATATTGTAATTGTTGATTTTCTCCAGCACCCATTTTAGACTGCTTTTCTTTTCCAAGAATTAAATCTATTATAGGGTATTGTGTCAATAGAGCTTTCTTTATCTCTACAGATTTTTTGCTGCACGATACAAAAGAATATCCTGCTTTGAGAATAGACTTTCCATGTATTGCTGGATAATCAAAGGTGTTACCTGCAATAACCTGTGTTTCAAAATTACCATAACTATCTCCAAAGCCTGAAGCATCATCGTCCATCCAAGGGATAATTCTTCTAAACTCTTTCATTTTCCCAATGTAGCTGATATCTTTAATGTAAGGAACTCCGTGGTCTTTATCGTCAAGAAATCCTGCTATAGAGTCACCTTGTGCGTCAAAATCGTCAGGAGCGCTAATGCGTGTGAAACCATTGATTACTAGTACATCTCCTTTGGAGTTAAAAGCACGCCCTACTGATAGTGTTTCTGAAGGGAAACTTTCCCCTCCATCATTGAGTGCCGTTATTTTAAAGCTGACTACTACTCCCAATGGAATATCCTGCTCGTAGGAGTTGGTTTTGACAATAGTTCCCTGATCAAAGTCTCCTTGTCCTATTTTGGTATATACTATATAACGTTTGGCTTTAGCTGTGGGTTCCAGTATATCTTCTACAGGCTCCCAAGTTAATCGAACTTTGTTTTCATCTATAAATTCAGAAGTAAAGGCCTCCACTGGTAGAGGTTGGACTTCATACTCTGTGTTGTACTGTGAACTGAGGTACTTTAATATACCCTTATAAATAGAACGACTTACAGTAAATCTAAATCTCGGATCTAATCCATATCGCATATCTGCAAAGTTTTGATGAGAGAGTAGCTCTAGCAGCATTGTTGGAACTTTCGGTGTAGAAGCCTCGCTATATGATTTATTCCACATTCCTCTTCTTGTCCAATTGGGGTGATATAAATTACGAATGTCATTTACTATCTGCGTTTGAATTAAATCGGTTAGCTCTCGTGCAGCATATCTTGAAACTCCATTGGTATATTTGCCATCATATGATCCTGTTCTAAAAATACCGAGAGTTCCGATAATTGAGTCATTAAATGTTGTTCCTGCATCAGAATGAAAAGCAAATGCTAAGTCAATTGGAATGTTTAATCCCTCTTCTGTAGGGTTAGCCATAGAGCCTCCAGCTAAGTAGTTTACCCATAGACCTCTACATTGGTAGTCGTCGGTGTAATCATTTACTCCTTTGCTAGGAGAGTAAATGCTATCAGGTATACCGGCCCATTGCAACCAATAACGAGCTGCCTCAGTAAAGCGAGGATATCCACTAACTTCATATGGATACTTTATACTCTTTTCTACTGTTGGAGTAGAGGCGTCTTGTCGTTTGTCTGAACTTTTAAGGTTTTCAGAAGCTCCTTTTGATGAAACAGTACGAGCAATATTACCATATCCACCCCCTATTTTTACTGCATCAGCGGTAATAGCTTCTCCTTTATTTTTTGAAAGATTTGATAGAGTCACTTTACAGTTCTGATTCACTCCAGCCGGGAAGTAGAATGTACCTAAATAAATCCATGTACCACCTCCCATTTTTTGATTAATAATGAATTCTGTTTCTTTGCCATTGTGATGAACTGTATAGTGAGCTCTACTTGTGCTGTTGGGTAGTGTTTTGTATGAAACATATACGGCATATTCGCCAGATTCAGGGATTTCTGGAATCCAAGAAATAGTACTTGCTTCACCTCTTTTGATAGTTGTAGTTTGTCTATATGTTCCTAGTGAAAAAGGATTTTCATCATCTTGGTAATATGCTTTAGTATGTGCAAATCCCTTTTTTAAGCCTTCTGTCCATAGATTCTCTTTATTTTCTTCTATATAGAGTGATTTGTTTGCAAAAGCTCCATCATTGTCTATAATGATTTCATGAGTTTGTGTATCTCTTTCTCTTGGAAGAAATACATTAGCTCCTGCTGCTTCTAGCATAGGGACAAGATAGGGTAATACAAAGCTTTGGGTATATAGATCTTCAACTGTTTGAAATATACGTGCTCGTTGCCACTCCCATCTTGAAAGTTTAGGTTCATAATAAAAGCCGTGACTTTGCCAAAGGGCAATATGTCTATTGTATAGGCCTTTTGAAGATTGATAAGGCTTTGAAATATTTTCTATAAAAGGTCGTTTGTTGGAATGAGAAAATGTGTTTTTGTTTTTACGGTTGCCTTGGTGATATTTAGGGATTAAGAATTCTATAGGATGATTATCTGAATAGATAATTAAGTCTTTATCTATTTGTTTTTCAGAGGAAAGTTCTTGTTTAATGAGGTGATAAAAAAGATTGACAGATTCTTTTCTTAGTGGATAATAAGATAGATTATCATTAAAAATGACATTAATTGTTTTATTCTCAATGATTGTGTCAATGGCTACTTTGCCAACCGAAACTTCCTGCTGCACAATAGAATTTATTTTTTCACCAATGCGCTTTTGGAGTTCAATACTATAATTTTGTGCTTGTACCGGAATACAGAAGCATAAAATGCCTATAAAAAGGATAGTATGTTTAAGGTATTTATTCATTTAGTGTTATTGTATTAGTTGAGTTTATCTCTCTTTATTAAACAGGCTAATCCTATGCAAGTGAAGAGAGCATTGAAAATAAGTAATTCATAACTGAAAGCATATCCGTTAAACCATTTCTCTGAATTAGTTTGTAATACGTAACAGAGTATTGGTGCAATAATAGCTACTAGAGGTATATATTTGTCGTGTACAGCTTTCTTGCAAAAAATGCCAAAAGCAAATAATCCAAGAATAGGACCATAGGTATAGCTAGCTAGTATATACACGGCATCAATAACGCTTGTGTTATTGAGTGCATTGATAATCACTATAACAAAGGCCATTAATATAGCCATCCCTAGATGAACTTTTTTTCGAGTTTTAGTTAACTCTTTTTCGCTTTTTCTATCTCTACTCTGTAATATATCAACAGTAAAGGATGTGGTTAACGCTGTTAGAGCCGATCCAGCTGCAGCATAAGCTGCAGATATTAAGCCGATAATAAATAAGACTCCGACAATTATAGGGAAGTAGCCTCCTGTTGCTATTAGAGGAAATAATTGATCACTAGATTCAGGAAGCTCAATTTGCATCTTCTCGGCATAAATAAAGAGGAGAGCCCCAAGCATTAAGAATAAAGCAATGATGAAAAATTGTGATATACCACTTGTTATCATGTTTTTCTGTGAATCTTTGTGGTTCTTACAGCTTAAATTTCTTTGCATCATATCTTGGTCTAGTCCCGTTGTCGCAATCATTGTAAATATCCCTGCTAAGAATTGCTTGAAGAAATATCTTTTGTCATTTACATCGTCAAAAAAGAAGGTTTTTGATAAGCTACTTTCATGGATTGTTGTCAGCATACCTTTTAGTGTAAGATCCAAATCACTAGCTATATAATAAATACATAATACTACAGATATTACTAAGCAAAAGGTTTTAAAAGCGTCTGTCCAAATTAAAGTCTTTACTCCTCCTTTGAAAGTATAAAGCCATACTAGCAAAACAGTTATTGCTGCATTTAAAATGAAAGGAAGGTTTAATGGCTCAAATACTAACAATTGCAAAGTTATACAGACCAAAAATAATCGTACCGAAGCGCCTAGCATTTTTGATATAAAAAAGAACCATGCCCCTGTTTTGTAGCTTGACATTCCAAATCTATTTTCTAAGTATTCGTAGATGGAAACTACATTCATTTTATAGAATAAAGGTATGAGTACAAATGCTATAATAAATTGCCCAACAACAAAACCTAATACCATTTGTAGATAAGAGAAGCTACTAACGCCAACCATACCTGGAACTGAAACGAAAGTTACTCCTGAAATACTTGACCCAATCATAGCGATAGCTACCAAAAACCAGGGGGATTTTCTGTTGCCCACAAAGAAGCCATCACTATCTGCATTTCTACTTGAGAGGTATGATATCCCAAATAATACGATGAAATATATCGCTATGGTAAGTATTACTAAAAATGGATTCATTATAGTATGTATTATTAGTTTGTGATGTCTTAGTTTTCTGGGTAAAGAAGATAAGGCTTTCTCTGATTTTTAAAATTTTCTACATCCTCTTTCCACATAGATTCTATTTCCATTGCACTCTTACCAGCAATAATCATATCTTTAACATAATCAACGCCTATAAGTAGAGTGAAGAATCTTTTGAAAAAACTCTCTCCCATATTGAGGGTGTTGTAAGCATCAATAATATAATCTAAGCTAACTTTTTTAATTTGTGCAGCCTCATTCAAAGACATTGTTCTTAAATCAACACCGTAACATTGTTTATTCAAAAGAGGAGGGTTTTTGGCACCAGAGATACTTTTGGGTGTAAACGAGAAAATATATTTGTTTTTCATATCAGGATGGCCATATGCTTGAAATGGAAAATCAGTGCCACGTCCTAAACTCACAGGAGTTCCCTCAAATAAACAAATTGAAGGGTATAAATAGATAGATAACATATTAGGTAGGTTAGGAGATGGAGCTATTGGTAGTTGATAAAGTGAGTTATGTGTATAATTCTTACACTTGATAACTGTGAGGTCACACTTTTTATTAGTAGTTAGCCAACCTTCTCCTATACTCATCAGAGCTAATTCTCCCAATGTCATACCATGAACGATAGGAATAGGCAGATGACCTACTCCCGATTTGTTTTTCATATCAAGAATAGGACCATCTACATAGTGCCCATTAGGATTTGGTCTATCTAGTAGAACCACTTGTTTGTTGTTTACAGTACAAGCATCCATTAGTTTAACCATAGTGATGTAGTATGTGTAGAACCTTAACCCTACATCTTGTATGTCGATGACAAGTACATCAAATTGATTCATTGATTTTTTACTAGGCTTTCCATCTTTTCCGTCATATAGAGATAAGATGGGAACACCTGTTTTTATGTCTTTCGAACTTGAAATATGTTCTCCTGCATCAGCAGATCCTCTAAATCCATGTTCTGGAGAAAAGATCGCTGTTACGTTAAAATCATTCCCTATTAAGATATCTAAAATATGCTTATCTTTCACCATCCCTGTGTGATTGGAGTAAATGGCAATTCTTTTGTTCTGGAGTAGAGGGAAATATTCTGCGTACTGTTGAGCACCTACTTCTATAGAGGTGTCTTTCGAAAAGCAATTAAGTGTAAAAAGTAGACTAATTACTATGAGGTACAGCTTTTTCATCAGATTTAGATTTTGGGATTTTGATTACTACAAATATAATCTATATTTTAATATCGGTTACATCTATTTTGTTTTATTTAGAATTGTGTATTTATTTTAAATA
>NZ_DYYK01000038.1:0-13629 GCF_020741705.1 Bacteroides coprosuis | reverse complement strand
ACCTCTTGAATTTCTGCCCGACTTAATTCTCCATCCAAAATCAAAAGCATACTTTCAACTTGTGGGGTAACTTGAGGGGTAACTTGGGGGGGTAACATATTTAATCGCATTAGCCTTATAAAAAGTAATACGAATATAATTATCAGATAGTTCAAAGCAATTAGCACTTCTTTTTTAAGAATAACAGATTCTTCACACCTCAAAAAGCCAAACCAAAAATTCTTTTGTACCTTTGAAGTCTCAAACTCATAACAGATAAGAATTGATGGTAAACGAAGAATTGGATGTACTCTTTAACGAGTGGAAAGCTCAGATGGAGACAGACGGACATAAGAACTTTTGTGCAGACGGGCTAATTCGCCAGTTGGGCAAAGAAGAACTTACTTGGATGAATGCAGAACGCAAGGTGGTTTTCCTGCTTAAAGAGCCCTTTAATAAAGAATTGCATGACATTCGCGATTGGTCGGGAAAGATGGAAGATATGAATATCCCCGATTTATTTTACAGTCGCATTGCAGCATGGCTATATGGTATCCAAAAGGCAACCTCAACAGAGTACCCTAGCCTTGAAACGGCTTTCTTCTCTAAAATACAATTGAAATCTCTACGTACCTACCCACACGCTTTTGTTAATATCAAAAAGAGTGCTCCCGAAGCTCGTACATACGATTCTGAGATCTACAATATGGGTATGAAATACAAAGATTTTTTAAAAGAGCAATTAGAGATATTAGAAGGTAATATTGTAGTGTGCTGTGGCCCTATCACTTTTAGAGTAGCCCAAGAAGTAATCTACGACAACAGACTAACAGAGATAAACGACTGGGTATATGTAGATACTCGCACCAAAACATTGTTTATAAATGCCTTTGAACCTACTGCCTCAAAAAACAATCGCCAGATGTACGACTGGATGATGGAAAAGCTTATTCAAGTATTATAAAATAGAGATGAAAGGATGTGTTGGGAAACCCAAAAACACATCCTTTTTTTATATTATCTAGACAGAAACGAATATCCACACAATCTGCTCCCACTCCCCTATTCAGTCCTCCCACGTAATCGTTTTTGAATTTCAAACTTGTATATCTGCCTAAAATTTAGTATATTATAGAAATAGATGCTTTACATCTAATAAAACACAAGTTAAGTGACACTCTTTGTATCACCCCTAATCTGTGCTTATGAGGAGTCATAAGTAACTCCCTTACAAACGACATAAAAAAGACTATAAAACTAAAATCTAGACTGTATGAAAGTTAAAAACATTAATGGTCCTGAGAATTACTACTATCCAAAAGGATGTAAATCTTGGATTGAATTTTGGGTAAAGAAAAAGAAACCCATCCAATTAGTAATCAACTGTCCTGCCTGTAACACGACCATACGACAAGACAAAGTAGAAGCAGCTCATGTACATAAAGCTGAAGGAAAAGATAATGCAGAATACATCGTTCCTGTATGTGAACACTGCTCAACCAGAGACAGTGTCTATAGTGTAAAAGATTCCCTACTCTTAGCAGTACCAGAATAGAGAAGTATATATCTAAACATATAGATATAGATTAGAAAAGCGACTATCACCAAGGTAGTCGCTTTTTGTATTTAAAATAAGAGAACGTTCCTCCTTGCAAAATATTATCTAAAAACAACTAAGCATAGAGATTATCATAACACCGACAAGAGACTATTTTGACACCGACAAGAGAATGACATGTCGGTGTCAAAGTAGATTCATCACTTTTTAATGGAATGAAAACTAGGGAGATATAAAATAGTAAACTAATCCTTTTTTATCTTACTCCTCACCTTCAGCCAGTCATCCGAAACAAAAAAAGCAGCTACATTTACTGTAACTGCTTTTTGCTAGTGGTACGCCCACAGGGATTCGAACCCTGGACCCATTGATTAAGAGTCAATTGCTCTACCAACTGAGCTATGAGCGCATCGCTTTATTTGCGATTGCGTTGCAAATGTAATATATTTTCTAAAAACATACTACATTATCTGATAAAAATTTCAAAAAAAGTTTGATTCTTTTATCCCAAAAGAAATCTCCCACTAATATCACGATTCAAAATATTAGCAGGAGATTTACAGAATAGAATTATAGTTAGTTATTAAAATTCTAATTTATAAGCTTTTAAGAAACTCTTCGATTTATTTATGGCATCGTACATCACGATATCATCTTCAATGAAAGGTACTACTTTACGATACTTCACTAACAAGTCTTCGAGCATAGGAGAAGTCTTTAATGGACGTCTAAACTCTATGGCTTGTGAGGCATTGAGTAATTCTATACCAAAAATCAAATCTAAGTTCTCTATTATTTTAGCCAATTTTGTTGCTGCATTAGCACCCATACTCACATGGTCTTCTTGCCCATTGGAAGAAACAATGGAGTCGGAAGATGCCGAGAAGCAATACATTTTATTCTGGCTCACCATAGATGCCGCAGCATATTGAGGTATCATCATGCCTGAATTCAATCCTGGATTGGCAACTAAGAATTCTGGTAATCCTCGTAAACCCCATATCAGCTGAGCTACTCTTCGTTCTGAGATATTTCCTAGTTCTGCCAAAGCAATTGCAAGGAAATCATAGACTATCGCAAGAGGTTGTCCATGGAAGTTTCCACCCGATATAATTTTGTCTTCATCTGGGAAGATAGTTGGATTATCGGTTACAGAGTTCAATTCTGTTAAGAGTACGGAAGCAACATAGCGAATAGCATCTTTTGAAGCTCCGTGTACTTGAGGTATACAACGGAAAGAGTAAGGATCTTGCACACACACTTTGTGCTGTTTAATCATCTCACTTCCCTCTAATATGTTTCGGATATTTTGTGCTGTTTCAATCTGTCCTTGATGAGGCCTTACTTGCTGAATACAATCGAAGAAAGGATCTAATCTACCATCAAAACCCTCTAATGAAAGAGCCCCTAGTAAATCTGAAATCTTAGCTAAACGGAATGCTCTTAGTATTGCGTAAGTACCATTAGCACTCATAAACTGAGTTCCATTCAATAGAGCCAAACCCTCTTTACTTTGAAGTTCAACAGGTTCCCAACCCATTTCTTTTAGTACTTCTTTAGAGCATTTCTTTTCTCCTTTATAATATACTTCGCCCTCACCTATCAAAGGTAAAAACAGATTAGCCAAAGGAGCTAAATCGCCCGATGCACCCAATGAACCTCTATCGTAAACAATAGGAAGAATATCATTATTAAAGAAATCGATAATTCTTTCTACAGTAAGCACCTGCACACCACTATGACCTAGTGATAGAGCATGAGCTTTGAAGAAAAGCATAAGCTTCACTACTTCTCGTGGCACTTCTTTACCCACACTACAAGCGTGGCTTTTTACTAAGTTCTCTTGTAAAGTACTCAATTGATCTAAAGAGATGCTTTTATCGCATAGAGAGCCGAAGCCCGTTGTAATACCATATACAGGGACATCCGATTCTTTAATCTTTTCATCTAAGTAATCGCGGCATTTTTGGATGCGTTGTACAGCATCGGGGTGTAGTTTTAATTTAATGTTCTCAGAGAGAACTTGTTCTATTAACTCGAAAGTTAATTCTGAACTACCTACAGAATAGACATTTTTCATAAGTAAAGATCTTTAGTGACTTGAGTTCTTAGTTTTTCTTCTCTTGCTATTGCTTGGTTTTCTAGAGCTACTACTTCATTTTCTAGCTCTTTGGCTTTTGCAGTATCTTTTAATCCTCCTAGATTGATGCGCACATTTAAAGCAGCACCCAAAACAGCATTACGGGCAGACATCATAGCGATACATCCATCTGTAACTGCATTTTGATTACCAAATTTGACAACAGTTTCAATCATATCCATTATTTCAAGAGCCTTCTTAGCTACTTCCAATGGAACTTCTGCTGCATATAAGGTACCTTCCTGGATTGCCTGACTTCTTTTTGCTTTTTCTTCGTCTGTTTCTTTAGGCATCTTAAAGCAATTGAATACTTTATGATACGCATCAGAATCCTTATCAATCAGAGTAAGAAATTCTTGTTGGTAAGCTTTCATACATTTAATGGTATCTTCCATGATATCATTGTATTCTGCATACTTTTTCTTACCTACAGTAAGGCCACCAACCATAGCGGCTAAAGAAGAAGCTACTGCTCCATAAAAAGCAGAAACACTACCTCCTCCTGGCACAGGATCATTCCCTGCCACTTTATCTAAAAATCCTTTGACGGTTAAGTCTACAAGTTTGTTTTCCATAGTATGTGAGATTCTAAAGTATTAGTTTTGAGGTATTATCTTACCTCCTTTTATCGTAGTTTGTACAGTGTTCATTCCTATATAGTAAGGCAGTACATAGTAATCATCGCTCATAAGCACAATTAAATCTCCTGCTTTACCTTTTTCTATACTTCCTATTTTATCTGCTCTATCAATGGCTGCCGCTCCATTTAGAGTCAATGCAGTAATGGTTTCCTCTATGCTTAGTTTCATGTAGATACATGATAAAGCAATAGTTAAAGGAATAGAGCCAGAGAAGCAGCTTCCTGGATTTAAATCTGTAGCCAAGGCTACTGCACATCCGCTATCAATCATTTCACGACCTCTAGCAAACTCTTCTTTCAAAGCAAAAGCAGTAAGTGGCAATAGTGTCGCAACCACATTTTTATCTGCCATATCTTTGATTCCTTGATCTGAAGCATGGAGAAGATGATCTGCAGAGAAAGCACCTAACTCGGCAGCCAGTTCGGCACCACCAAGAGATACAATTTCATCTGCATGAAGTTTGAGTTTGAAGCCCAAAGCCTTTGCAGCACTCAATATCTGTCGAGATTCCTCAATAGAGAAAACTCCTTTTTCACAAAAGACATCTACAAACTCAGCTAAGTTCTTCTCTTTGACAACGGGAAGGACTTCTTTATTCATAAACTCGATGTACTCTTGCGTTTTTCCTGCATATTCAACAGGCAAGGCATGTGCTCCAAGGAAGGTCGTGATGATATCTACAAAGACATCTGGATCTTCATTTAACTCATGCATTACTTGCAGTTGAAGGAGTTCGGTGTCTTTGTCTAAGCCATAACCACTCTTACCTTCTACTGTGGTGACTCCCATCTCTGTCATTCTATCTAAGAAGATTTTACTCTTATTCTTTAAATCTTCAAAAGAGCAAGTTCGGGTTGCACGAACAGTGTTCATTATCCCCCCACCCTTATTCATGATAGACATATAGCTTTCACCCTTCAATCTCCAAGAGAATTCTTCTGAGCGTTCTCCCCCAAAGACAAAGTGAGTATGAGAATCGACAAAGCCTGGCAATACGCATTTTCCTTTTACATCTAAAACCTGAAAATCTTTTTTGCTTTCGGCTTGCTTGTAATCGGCTTCTGTTCCTACATAAGTTATTATACCATCTGTTATTTCTATTACACCATTGGATATTGATTCCAATTGAGACATCTGCTCTCCTTTTAGAGCAGATCTTCCTTTTGGGGTAACAATATGTGCATGACGTATTATTAAGTTTTCTTTCATAGCTTATTCCATTATTCTTGATTCAAGAACTTGGTCCATGCTGAAGTTTTCTATGCCTAAATAGTATTCTGCTGTATCTATCAATGCAGCCATTGGAATTAAACCAATTACTTCACTTCCCACAATAGATACTCCATAGCGGCGAGCTTCAATACGAATCAGTTCAAATACTCTATAAATAGCTGTGCGTGTATAATCGGTCAAGTTCATCGAAACTTGAGTAATATGGCGTTCGTGTAATTCTACTCCCATTGCTTTAACAAAACGAAGTCCACCATTAATATGTCTGATGTTCTTACCAATCTGAGTAGCAATTTCCAAATCAGAAGTATTCAAGTTCACATTGAAAGCAACTAGAGGCATACGAGCACCTACTGCTACTGTTCCTGCTGTAGGGTGACGTTCTGCTGGACCAAAATCAGGATGCCACTCGGGTTCTTTGATCTTCTCTGCCATACCTTCAAACTGACCTTTTCTTACTTTAGCCAGATTTTCACGGTGTGGAGCAGAAGCAGATTTTTCATACAAGAAAACAGGGAACTTCAACTCTTCTCCTAGAATCTTTCCTACCGCTTTTGACATTTCAATAGCCTCATCCATATCTACATTTTTGATAGGGATAAATGGAATTACATCTACTGCTCCCATTCTAGGGTGCTGACCTTCATGTTTGTTTAAATCGATCAACTCGATAGCTAGTTTAGCTGCTTCAACCACAGCCTTTTTAAGAGCCTCGGGCTCGCCCACCACAGTAACTACTGTACGGTTATGATCTTGATCACTACTATAATCTAGCAGTTTAACTCCTTCTTTTCCACGGAAAGCAGAAACTATTTTTTCTACTTTATCTAAATCTCTTCCTTCACTAAAGTTTGGAACGCATTCAACTATTTTTGTCCAGGTCATAATTCTGATTTTAATATATTATTATTTGATAAGATCTTTGATTAACTCATCGTCTGCTACATAAGGCATGGTGATGTGGTAGTAATCACTGTGGGTTTGATTAAACTCTTCGCTTGTTTCAATAGCGTGTTCGTTACGTGCCCATGAACGACGAGCTACACCTCCCATAACGTCCCAAATCATAGCCGATTTTAGGATTTCATCTACACGGCGACTTCCATCGCATACCATACCAAAACCTCCGTTAACAGACTTTCCGATACCTACTCCACCACCATTGTGAAGGGCTACTAAACTCATACCTCGAGCACAGTTACCGGCAAAGCATTGTACAGCCATATCAGCCATCACATTACTTCCGTCTTTGATATTTGATGTTTCTCTAAATGGAGAATCGGTACCACTTACGTCGTGATGATCTCTACCTAACATGATAGGTCCAACTTCACCATTACGTACCATTTCATTAAACTTCAATGCAATATTCATTCTACCTAAAGCATCTTGATAAAGAATACGGGCTTGAGTACCTACAACTAATTGATTCTTTTCTGCATCTCTAATCCAGATATAGTTATCCATATCCTGTCCTCTTCTATCTTTGTCGATGCAAGCCATAGCCGCCTCATCCGTTTTATGAAGGTCTTCTTTCTTTCCACTTAGGCATACCCAACGGAATGGACCATATCCATAATCAAATAGTTTAGGACCCATAATATCTTCTACATAACTAGGCCAGATAAATCCATCTTTTTCATCTATTCCATTCTTGGAGATTTCTTTTACGCCAGCATCATAAATAGCTTTCATAAAAGAGTTTCCATAATCGAAGAAGTAGGTTCCTTTGGCTACTAACTTCTCAATTACATGGAAGTGACGAACCAATGTTTCATCTACCAACTGATTGAATTTCTTAGGATTTTCTTCTAATAAGCGAGTTCTCTCTTCAAAGCTAATGCCCACAGGACAGTAACCTCCCTCATACACAGCATGACAAGAAGTTTGGTCTGATAAAAGTTCGATATGAATATTGTTTTCTACAGCATATTCGAGCAAGTCTACAATATTACCATGATAAGCTATAGAGCTAGCTTCTTTCTTAGCCATAGATTCTTGGGCTAAACGGAAAGCTTCTGGAATTTCTTCGGCAATATGGCTTACCCAACCTTGATCATAACGAGTTTGTATTCGAGAAGAGTCAACTTCAGCAATAATGGCTGTAGCACCTGATATTTCTGCTGCTTTGGGTTGAGCTCCACTCATACCTCCTAGTCCAGAAGAGACAAATAAGTGTCCTCTCAAATCTCCATCCTCGGGTACACCTAGTTTCATTCTACCCGCATTTAGCAATGTATTAAATGTTCCGTGAACAATTCCTTGAGGTCCGATATACATCCATCCACCAGCAGTCATCTGACCATAATTGGCTACACCCATTTGTGCAGCAATGTGCCAATCGTGCTGATTATCAAACATACCAATCATCATTGAGTTGGTAAGGATTACTCTTGGAGCCTCTGGTTTCGATTTAAATAAGCCTAGAGGATGTCCAGATTCTAATACAAGTGTCTGATCTTCGGTTAGTACTTCAAGATATTGTTTTATTAGTTGGTATTGCATCCAGTTTTGGCATACCTGACCCGTTTCACCGTAGGTTACCAATTCATAAGGATATAGAGCCACATCGAAGCAAAGATTATTATCAATCATGACTTGAAAGGCT
Organism: Bacteroides coprosuis; assembly: GCF_020741705.1. Classification (NCBI taxonomy): domain Bacteria; kingdom Pseudomonadati; phylum Bacteroidota; class Bacteroidia; order Bacteroidales; family Bacteroidaceae; genus Bacteroides; species Bacteroides coprosuis. Next base: position 5,473 of record NZ_DYYK01000038.1, on the reverse strand, counting down.
TTTCCTTCTACACATTTACCTTTATATTCATCAATCGATTTAGCCTTTAAATCTCCTTGAGGTCTGTATCGGTATCCATAAATTCTACCATGAGTATGAAGCTCTTCTAAGAATTCAGGAGCTAACTCTTTATGTAAGTTTTTAGGAATATAGCGTAATGCATTTTTTAACGCTATTTCTGTCTGTGCTTTTGTAAGCGTGTATCCCCTATTGGGAGCACGTCTTATACCCTCAACAAAACTAGGGTATTTAGGTAGTTCGGTTGATAGTGATATATTCATAATATTCGAATTTAAGTGTTGTAGGAAAGATATAAACTTTTTAACAGAAAAAGTAGTAATCCGATTAAAAAAGTTATAATTATTCAACTGATATAGAATGACTTAAACAAGCTTTTTAGCTGCATATAAAAACGAATTGTCAGCAGAAATAAAGAAGAAGTAACTTTAAACTCATATTTAAATTAAATTTCTATTGATATGATATTATAATCGCTTCAATTCTTTCTCTAAACTTTTTTTAAACAAGAAGAATATAGGCAAGAGAAGGAAAAGCTTAGCTTATAATTCACCCCTAAAACGAGTATCCATAAGAACCTCTTTAGTTCTTGATACAATGAATACTTTTCTTCTCTATTCTCTGTTACACTTCACAACAAAATACTACTTACTATATATTATAATAAGGTCTTAAAGCTTTTATATCTAATCGAACCCCATAAGACTTCTCTTCCAATGCGAAATTTAAAGAGAAGTCTCATTTTATTTTTGTTTGAATATCTTCCTCAATATTAAAAAAAATGACAGTAATTCGTCCTTTTCTTCTATCATTTAATTACTCTCTATCTCTCGTAATTTAAAGTCCAACAACTTCCCTAAGTTCTTCATTTATAACAAATAAACATCACTATTTGTAAAATATACTTAAAAATAAAGACTTTGTTAAAATAACACATAATCACTATTCATTAATAATCAATCTATTAAGAAATATTCTATTTTTATTTGTAAATAAACATTAATATCTATCTTTGTAATCGTTTTGGTAATCGGATACAATTTCAAATCTCCGATGTAAGGGAATCCAGTGAGATACTGGAGCTGTACCTGCAGCTGTAAATCCTCATTATGTTAGTTGAATTGCCGCAACACTGTGTAAAAATAAACATGGGAAGTTTTTCAACTAGAGGAAAGCCAGAAGACCTGCCAGATAATTAAGAAAACACCAAGCTTCCAGGATTTGAAGTCAATGTGCATTACACAAATAATGTATTCCTACTTTATTCTCCACTGAGGAAACTCGATGTTTTTATATTAGATCAATTATTAATATAAAACAGAGATGCTCAACTTATTTACGCCCTCATTATTTCGATTATCGAAGTTTTACCTTTTATGTATATCAAGCTATTTATTAGTTGATAGGCACAAACCCTTAATAGACTGAACTCAAAATTACAAACATTCCTCCATACGTAATCCATAAAACAATCAACTACGAATGAAATACGTTCTACTCTTTTTATCCTTTTTCTTCACTATTCCTGCTTTCTCTCAAAGTAATTATACGATTTCGGGACAAGTAAAAGACACCAAAGGCAACCCTATTTCTCAAGCTCTTATCGTGGATAGTAAAAAGAATAAAGGTACTTATACTAACGATAAAGGATATTATCAGATTGATCTACAAGTTGGTAAAAACACTCTTACTGCCACTTGCTTTGGCTATAAAGATGCCTCTATAACTCTTCAGGTAAGTAGAAATGAGGTAGTAAACTTTCAATTGAAGGAGCAACCTCTCCTACTCCAAGATGTACAAGTTTATGGGAAGTCGAAGAGCCTGCAAACCCGTGAAGGAGTTTTTGCCGTGAATGCTCTTGATGTGAAACCCATCATCAGCAACCTGAATAATCTCAACACTTTAGTGGGAAGAAGTTCGGGTATTAAAGTACGTGAAGATGGGGGTGTAGGTGCCAATTTTGATTTAACTATCAATGGTTTATCGGGCAATGCCATACGCTATTTTATTGATGGTGTGCCTCTTTCATCTATGGGAAGTGGCATCAATTTATCCAATTTACCAATCAACATTGTAGATCGTATTGAAGTTTATAAGGGTTCTGTACCTGTTGAACTAGGTTCTGATGCTCTAGGTGGAGCAATCAATATCATCACCAAAAATGATATACAAGATTACTTAGATGTTTCCTATGGGATAGGTTCATTTGATACGCACAAAGCCGACTTGAGTGGACAATATACTCTTGCTAAAACAGGTATTATCATAAAGCCAACTCTAGGACTCAACTTTTCCAAGAACAACTATAAGATGAAGAATGTAGAAGTATGGAACAAAGAAGAACAAGAATTTCAAGAAATAGATACGAAGCGTTTTCACGACAAATACTTCTCTGCCTTTGGAAAGGTTGAAGTTGGGGTTACTCGCAAAAGATGGGCAGATAGTTTCTTCATTTCTGCTTCAGCCTCATCTATCAATAAGCAACTCCAAACGGGTTCGGTACAAACATTTGTTTACGGTAAAGCAAAGAGAGAGAATGAGGCTTACACCCTTGCTGCTCATTATAAAAAACAAAACTTTATTGTTCGCAAATTAGCAGCAGATCTCACTCTATCGCACTCGTGGGATAAATCTATGGTAGTAGATACTGCCTACAGAAAATACAGTTGGGATGGTAGTTACCAAGAGAGTTCAAGAAATGAAATATTAGGAAGAAGAAAGTCTATCCGACATATCAAACGACCCAAAACTCATCTCCGTTCCAACTTTAATTACAAGTTGAACCCTAGTCATAATCTAAACTTAAATTATCTCTTAAACCGAACAAGTAACGACAGATATGATGAGCTAGATGAAGAGTTTGAACCCTCAAAGGATAAGTTAACAAAACACATTATAGGGCTATCCTATCAACAGAATTTCTGGAAAGAGAAGTTATCTAATACCTTTTTCGCAAAGAATTATATCAACCACCTATCAATAGGGCAAACTGATTTGTCGTGGATTACAGGTTCTAAAGATGTTCCACAATCTTCTACAACCAACAACTGGGGTTATGGACTAGCTAGCCGATTGAATATCTTTCAAGCCTTGGCCATCAAGGCTTCTTATGAGCATAGTGTACGCCTTCCTCTTTCCAGAGAATATCTGGGTAATGGAACAACAATCTATCCCAATTTCAGTCTAAAGCCTGAAAACAGTAATAATATAAATTTCGGACTCTTTGGTTCGATAGGTTCGCCCAATGCGCATCAACTCACTTATGAAGGCAATTATTTTATTCGAGATGTAAAAGATTACATCCGACTAGTGGTAACAGATGCAGAGGGAACAAGTCAGTATAGCAACGTAAAAAATGTAAAGATTAATGGAGTTGAAGGAGAATTAAGATACGATTATGCAGATATCATACAGGTGGTATTCAATAGCACTTACGTAGATGAGAAGAACACTTCTAAGTATATGCTCAATGGCAAACCCGATATTACTTATAAGAACAGAATCCCCAATCACCCATGGCTATACAGCAATTTTGAATGCAGCTATAAGTTAAAAAACTTATTTGGCAATGCAGACAATCACTTAAAGTTGGCTTATTACTTTCAATACGTGCATTGGTTTTACCTTACGTGGGAAGGGTATGGCTCTTTGGAAAGTAAATCGACTATCCCTACACAATGTACTAGCGATCTGCAATTATCATACTCTTTCCACCAAAACAGATACAATGTATCGCTTGAGTGCAATAATATATTCGACAAATTGGTTTACGACAATTTCATGTTGCAGAAACCTGGTCGTTCTTTCTTTTGCAAATTCAGACTATTTATAAATTAAAATCAAACACATGAAAACATCAAAATTTTATGCGTATGCACTTACTTTTTTATTATCAAGTGCATTTATGGTATCTTGTTCAGATGATGACAAGAATGAACTAGACCCAACAAAGGGAAACGAAACAGAAAAAATCGTAGAGAAAAAACACTTTGACATTTGGGTGTCTTTGGGTGGAACATCGGGTATGGGTAAAAGCAAAACTCAGCTCGTAATGAATGTCAATTCTCTAGAGGAGCAAGAAAAAGCAATCGACTTTAAAGGGGTAGCTGCCGATGTAACTGCTATGCTTAATCAGGAGTCGATCATCAATGGTAAATATTACTATCAAGTTCCTAAAAACACAGGTCGTATCGGTAAATATCAAATTTCCAACAAGAAAGCAACAACTATTAAGGAAATTGCTTTTAGCAAAAACACATTCTTAGACAGAAGATATTCTCATGCTTGGATTGACGATACTACTTTCGTTATTGCAGCTGCTAGTGGGGATAAGAAGCAAGTGATTTGGACTAAAATCAATGCTGAAAACTTAACCATCACTGCTGAAGGTACTTTAAACCTACCTGCTCTACCTGAAGGTGGGAAATTCAGTACATCAGGCTTACTTAGCTACCGTAAAGCAGATAAGAAATTAATCTATCTTTATACAGACAAGAATAAAAAGGCGGCTAAGCAATTCTTCTATGCCTTCATTAATCCAGCAACAATGGAGGTTGAAAAAACAGGCCTAGAAAATAGAGCCGAAGAAATGGCTGGTACTGCTTATGGCGAACTTCTTCAACACAAAACTTTCTTTGATGATAAAGGCAATTTCTATTTAGCTTGTAGCTCACAATTACAAGATGCTGCTCCTAGTGTTTCTACAGATAAAGATAGAAAGAGTACAGAGAAATATGGTTCTCTATTGAGAATCAAGAAAGGAGAATCCTCATTTGACAAAACTTATGTAGGCTTTAGCAAAGGAGAAAATGATCGTAAAGGTAAAATTGTAACTGTAGATTACTTAGGCAATGACGAAGCTCTACTTTACATCCAAGACCCTGAATATACTAAGGCTCCTGGTTGGGGTGCCAACTATAACTGCTACTATGCAGTACTTGATCTTAAAACAGATAAGCTAGAAGTATTAGACCTACCATTTAGTGAAGGTACATTCTCACAAAGATCATTGGTAGAAGGTGATAAAGCTTATATTGGTGTAAACCCAGAAAAGACTGCTCCTTGTGTTTATATCTACGACATCAAGTCTAAAAAACTAACACAAGGATTAAGCATCACAGAAGGTTATTCATTTGATAGAATAGTATCTATCACAGAATAGTTTTTAATCATTATATAATTAGAGGGAAATGGGCTAGGTTCTGCAACGGACTTAGCCCGTTTTATATACCTCCTACCCTCCCAGTTTACCAAAACTCCCTCACTTCTTATTGGTATAAAAATACGCAAACAACAATACGTGTTCTGAATCGAGGACAGAGCTATACTTTGAAAGGGTCAAAAAGTGATCATGTCGGTGTCATCGTATCATCATGTCGGTGTCATGATGATATCTTGACCTAGTCAAAGTATGAAGCCACTAAGTAAACTTAATATTTATACACAATCTGAATAT
>NZ_DYYK01000037.1:0-9946 GCF_020741705.1 Bacteroides coprosuis | reverse complement strand
TTTATGCTGTATATGCTCTGTATGATGTACAAATACTTTGCCACATTATAGTGTTTGCTAAAATTTACGGCAAAGATAATATATTTATGTCAGAATGTCACCATCCTAAAAATTTGTATTTCGAAGATTATCACTACCTTTGCGGGCGTTTTAAATAATTAATATTCAATTTTGGTAGAATGATAACAGTATCTAATGTTTCAGTTCAATTTGGTAAAAGAGTCTTGTTCAATGAAGTAAACTTGAAATTTACTAATGGAAACTGCTATGGTGTAATCGGTGCTAATGGTGCTGGTAAATCCACTTTCTTGCGTACCATTTCAGGTGATTTAGACCCTACAACTGGTAATATAACTCTTGGTCCAGGTGAACGCTTATCTGTATTAAGTCAGGACCACTTTAAGTGGGATGCTTATACTGTTCTTGATACAGTAATGATGGGGCACACCATTCTTTGGGACATTATGAAGCAGCGTGAAGCTTTGTATGCTAAAGAAGATTTTACCGATGAAGATGGTATGCGTGTGTCTGAGTTAGAAGAAAAATTTGCTGAACTAGATGGTTGGAATGCCGAAAGTGATGCTGCTGCTTTATTAAGTGGACTCGGAATAAAAGAGGATTTACACTATACATTAATGGGTGAGCTTAGTGGTAAGCAAAAAGTGCGTGTGATGTTAGCTCAGGCATTATATGGTGAACCCGACAACTTACTACTTGATGAGCCTACCAATGACCTTGATATGGAAACTGTTCAATGGTTAGAAGACTATTTGGCAAACTGCGAACACACTGTACTTGTAGTGAGTCACGACCGTCACTTCCTTGATGCAGTAAGTACGCATACTATTGATATCGACTTTGGCAAAATTAATATGTTTGCTGGTAACTATAGTTTCTGGTATGAATCTAGTCAGTTAGCGCTTCGTCAACAACAAAATCAACGAGCTAAGGCTGATGAAAAGCGTAAAGAATTAGAAGAATTTATTCGTCGTTTTAGTGCAAACGTAGCTAAGAGCCGTCAAGCAACTAGCCGTAGAAAAATGCTTGAAAAGCTGAATGTAGATGAAATTAAGCCTTCTTCTCGTAAGTATCCAGGTATTATCTTTACTCCAGAGCGTGAACCAGGTAATCAGATTCTAGAAGTAAAAGATTTAGCTGCTAATGGACCTGATGGTACTCCTTTATTTAAGGGGGTAAGCTTCAATGTAGAAAAAGATGACAAAGTAGTATTCTTGTCAAGAGATCCTCGTGCTATGACTGCTTTGTTTCAAATCATAAATGGTGAAGAAGAGCCTGTTGCAGGAGAATATAAATGGGGTGTGACAATCACAACTGCATATCTACCACTAGATAATACGAAATATTTTGAATCGGATTTGAACTTAGTCGATTGGCTTGGTCAGTTTAGCTCTGGTAATGAAGTTTATCTTAAAGGCTTCTTAGGAAGAATGTTATTCTCGGGAGAAGAAGTTTTGAAGAAAGTAAATGTTCTTTCTGGGGGAGAAAAAATGCGTTGTATGATTGCTCGTATGCAATTGAAGGACGCAAACTGCTTGATTTTAGATACTCCAACCAACCACTTGGACCTAGAATCTATTCAGGCATTTAATAACAATTTGAAAAGTTATAAAGGCAATGTCCTTTTCTCTTCTCATGACCATGAATTTATTCAAACTGTAGCAAATCGTATTATTGAATTAACTCCTAATGGAATTATTGATAAGATGATGAGCTATGATGATTATATTCACTCTGATCATATCAAAGAATTAAGAGATAAATTCTATAAGTAAGAAATTTAAAAAGCTCGTTTTGAACGGGCTTTTTTTATGCTTAGAGGTTGAGTTTATTTGAGCAACTTCTTTAAAGAATAAAAGCGACTTGTGTGATATGACAAGTCGCTTTTATATTATTTATTTCTAGGTTATGTTTCTTACTTATTTAGCATAGACTAATTTATTCTTTACTCCTTCACCAAATATATTTTCTCCTATTGCAGTGATATTATTGCCCAAAGCTCTAACCACATCAAGTGCATGGCAATTTATAAAAGCTCCATAATCAATAGAAGTTAAGGAAGCGGGCAGAGTTAATATAGGTCCTAGCTTATTACAATTATCAAAAGCTCTTAACCCTATAGTTTTTAAATTTCTTGGGAGATAAGTTGTGATTAAATTTACTTTTTGAGCGAATGTATATTCTGGTATTTCAGTAATATCTGTTTCTGTTAAATCTACATAAACCAAATTAGACATAAAATCACGAATTAATCTCAGGTCATCTAGATCTACAATGCCTGTAAGAGTAAGATAATTGACATCTTTGGGTTGTATGCCTTCTCTAGAGAGTAGTTCAGCTAAACTTTTGTCCGACTGTAGGTGTAGGTTTACTCTTATCGGATCACTGTCTATGATCGCAAAATCAGTCCATTGCTTTTTACTCGTAAAATTTTCTTTGCAACCTGCTGGAACAAAGACAGCAGTTCGTTGTGGAGATAAAGCCGTATCCCCTAGAGTAGGAGCAGTACCTCTAGTACTAACTAGCACCTCAAGTTTAGGACAATTAGCAAAAGCATATTTATCAATGGCATTTAGGCTATGAGGTAAAATTACTTTCTCTAATGATGGCTTCCCTTTTGGATCGTAATCCGTTTTTTCAGAAAAAGCATGTGCAGGTATTGAGTTACTATTATAGACTTGAAAAGCATCTACTGTACCTTTTTTCCCTATGTAGTTTTTGATATCAACTGCTGATAAATCTAATACTCTAAGATTCTTAAATTCATCTCTCAGGTGTTTGAAGTCAATAGCATTTATCTTACCCGTTAAAGTAAGATGTGTAATCTTGTTTGCTTCATCTAATGTTAGTTCTGAAATAAGAGATCCTGCTTTTTTAACAAAAATAGCTTTCTCTATTTTTTGAGCCCACAAGCTACAAGGACCTAATAAAAGAGCTAGGGCTAGATAAATAAGTCTTCGTGTATTCATAATTTATTCTGTTCAATGTTTTTTAAAGATAACTGTATGCGTTTACGCTCTAAATCGACCGAAAGTACTTTTACATAAATTTGTTGGTGTATAGAAACGTATTGAGTAGGGTCTGACACAAATTCATTAGCCATTTCAGATAAATGTATTAAACCATTTTCTTTAATGCCAAGGTCAACGAATGCTCCGAAGTTAGTAATGTTTCCCACAATACCCGGCAGAATCATTCCTTCTTTTAAATCTTCTATAGTTCTGATGTTCTGATCGAACTGGAAGACCTTAATGGCTTTTCGAGGATCTCGTCCTGGTTTCTTCAACTCAGACATTATATCTTTAAGTGTAGGTAACCCTACTTGGTCTGTAATGTACTGCTGAATATCCACACGGCTTTGAAGTTCTTTCTGTGCTATAAGTTCTGGAACTGTACATTTCATGTCTTTAGCCATTTTCTCTACGATATGATAACTCTCAGGGTGGACTGCTGTATTATCTAGTGGGTTTTCACCCTCTCTGATTCTTAAAAACCCTGCTGCTTGTTCATACGTTTTAGCTCCCATACGAGGTACTTTTAGGAGTTCTTTTCGTGAAGAAAAAGGTCCGTTTTCTGTTCGGTAATCTACTATGTTTTGAGCCAATTGAGGACCAAGTCCAGAAATATAAGTGAGTAGGTAAGTACTAGCTGTATTTACATCTACTCCCACAGTATTTACACAATTTATAACTGTTTGATCTAGAGCTTTCTTTAGTTTGGTTTGGTCAACATCATGTTGGTATTGTCCTACACCAATAGACTTTGGATCTATTTTAACCAATTCAGCAAGAGGATCAATAAGTCTTCTAGCAATAGATACAGCACCCCTTACAGTAACGTCGTATTCAGGAAACTCTTCCCTTGCAATCTTAGATGCTGAGTAGATAGAAGCACCTTGTTCACTTACTACAAATACCTGTAACTCTCTGTCAAACTGCTGGTGAGTAACAAAGTATTCTGTTTCTCGACTAGCTGTACCATTGCCTATAGCTATAGCTTCTATTTTATAAGCTTCCACCATCTTTCTTAATTTGGAAGCTGCTTCAGGCTTCTTATTGTGAGGAGGGTGAGGAAAGATATTTTCGTTGTGCAATAGATTTCCTTGAGCATCTAGACAGACTACTTTACAACCTGTTCTGAATCCTGGGTCTATTCCTAGTACTCTTTTTTGTCCGAGGGGTGGAGCAAGAAGAAGTTGCTTTAAGTTCTCTTTAAAGACTTCTATTGATTCATCATCTGCTGTTTCTTTACTAGAATTAGCAAACTCTGTTTCTATGGCCGGTTTAAGTAGTCTTTTGTAAGAATCCTCAATTGCTTTTTCTATAATTTCAGTATTTCTCCCATGCCCCTTGATTAGATATCGTTTGGTTTTATCTATTAAATCATCTTCATAATTGGGAGTAATAGAAACTCGTACTATCTTTTCTGCCTCAGCTCTGCGAATAGCTAGTAAACGATATGACGTAATTCTCTTTAGCGGCTCAGAAAAATCAAAATAATCTCTGTACTTTTCACCTTCTTCCTCCTTGCCTTTGATTACTTTAGACTCAATTAAGCCTTGTCTGTCAAATTGTTGTCTAGTAATATTTCTTACCGTTTCATTCTCGTTAATCTGTTCGGCAATAATGTCTTGAGCTCCATCAAGAGCATCTTGTTCTGTGGCAACTTCATCGGAGAGGTATGCCGCTACTTTAGAGCTGTAATCTCCGTTTTGTTGAAGTAGAATAAAATGGGCTAGAGGCTCTAGTCCTTTATTTCTCGCTATTTCTGCTCTTGTTCTACGTTTGGGTTTGTAGGGGAGATATATATCTTCAAGAGTATTGAGTTCCCAAGTGTTTTCTATCCTTTTTTTGAGCTCAGGAGTCAAAGCACCTTGCTCTTCTATGGTAGATAAAATACTTGTTCTTCTTTTTTCAATCTCTGTAAGTTCTTCGTGTTTTTTAGCAATCTTCTCTATTTGAACTTCATCTAATCCGCCCGTAGCTTCTTTTCTATACCTACTAATAAAGGGGATACTAGCACCTTCTTGTAAAAGTTTTACGGTATGACTTATCTGTGCTATGGCAATATTTAGCTCATTTGAAATGATTTTATTGAATAATGTCATGTTCTATTTTTACTTAGATATTTTCTCAAATTTACATATTAATTCTTATCAACTCTTATCTTTGTATATAAATGAAAATCAAAATTCAATAGGATTTGTTAAGATTATAAAACAATGATGCATATCGATATGAAAAAACTAGTTGGCTTATTTCTGATTCTATTCTTGTATATACCCAGTTTGTGGGCACAAGAAGTTCATATTAAATTTCTGATAACGAGTGATGTACACGGAAACTATTTTCCTTATAATTTTATTACTCAAGAAGGCTGGGAGGGTAGTTTGGCAAGGGTTTATAGCTATGTAGAGCAGCAACGTAAAGCTCTCAATAATCAGGTTGTACTGCTTGATAATGGCGATATTTTACAAGGTCAGCCTACAGCTTATTACTCCAACTTTATAGACACCGTTTCCCCTCATATTACTTCGTCGGTAATGAATTATATGAAGTATGACATCGGTAATGTGGGCAATCATGATGTAGAAACAGGTCGGTCGGTGATGGGAAGATGGATTCGTGAGTGTAATTTTCCTGTACTCGGAGCCAATATAATGGATGAAACAACTCATGTTTCTTATCTCAGACCTTATGAGATTATACAAAGAGGTGGAGTGAAAATTGCTGTTTTAGGAATGATTACACCTGCTATTCCTGTGTGGTTGCCTCAGAATTTGTGGAAGGGACTCTATTTTGACGATATGGAAAAGACAGCACAAAAATGGGTAAAAATCATTCAAGAAGAAGAACAACCGGATGTGTTGATTGGTATATTCCATGCAGGAAAAGAACCTCGACAGATGGGAGAATACCTTGATAATGCTTCTATGCTTGTAGCACAAAATGTTCCTGGTTTTGATGTGGTGATGTTTGGTCATGATCATCAAAAAGCTTGCGAAAAAGTAGATAATATTGCTGGAGATTCGGTATTGATTATCAACCCTGCAAATAATGCCTTCTTCTTAGGGGATGTAGATATTAAACTTACTTACGATCAGAATAGCTTAATTGATAAAGAAGTTGAAGGTAGACTTGTAGATTTGAGAAAAACAGAAGTTAGTAAAGACTTTATGAAGCATTTTGATCAAGAATTCAATACCATAAAGGACTTTGTATCGGCTAAGATAGGGGAGTTTTCTACCACTATTTCTACTCGCGATGCTTATTTCGGATCTTCTGCATTTATTGATTTAATCCATAATTTACAGTTAGATATCTCAAAGGCAGACATTTCTTTTGTGGCACCTCTTTCTTTTGATGCTCAAATTGATAAAGGAGATGTGTTTGTAAGTGATATGTTTAATCTGTACAAATATGAAAATATGCTATATGTGATGGAGTTGAGTGGTCAAGAAATAAAAGATTTCTTGGAAATGTCTTATTCACAGTGGATTAATCAGATGAAATCTCCTGAAGATCATTTGCTATTGCTTAAAGAAGAACGCACTGGTAGTGATGAACGTACCGTCTTTAAATATTTTAGCTATAACTTCGATTCGGCAGCAGGAATTATTTATGATGTAGATGTTACTCAATCTCAAGGTAATATGATCCATATCAAGAGTATGGCAGATGGAACACCGTTTGACTTGACAAAAACTTATAAGGTGGCTCTAAATTCGTATAGAGGAAATGGCGGCGGAGAGTTACTAACCAAAGGTGCAGGAATACCACACGATGAACTCACTAGCCGTATTGTGTATGCCACAGATAAAGATTTGCGTTACTACTTAATGGAAACAATTCGTAAGCAAGGAAAGATAGATCCTAAGCCTTTAAATCAGTGGAAATTTATTCCCGAAGAGTGGACTATACCTGCTGCAAAGCGTGATTACAAACTTTTATTTGGAGCTGAGAAATAACTATGACTAAGTTGACAAAAAAAGAAAGATATGAATCTCTACTCAGTCAAATAAAAGGTTTAGTTGAGGGAGAGCCCAATAAGATTGCTAATATGGCAAATGTTGCTGCGGCTATATTTGCTGAATTTAAGTTTCATTGGGTAGGTTTCTACCTTGTAGAGGGAGATGAATTGGTGTTAGGGCCATTTCAAGGGCCAGTAGCTTGTACTCGTATCACTAAAGGGAAAGGAGTTTGTGGCACGGCTTGGGAAACAGGAAAAGTACAAATTGTAGATGATGTGCATGAATTTCCGGGTCATATTGCTTGTAGTGCCTATTCTTTATCCGAAATAGTTATTCCTATTTATTCTAATAACAAAATAATTGGGGTGCTAGACATTGATAGCGATACCTATAGTTCATTTTCTAATGAAGATGAATTGTATCTTTCAGCCATTATGTCTCTTTTCTTAAAATAGAGTAAGAATTTAATTTAAGATTTGATTATTTGCCTTATCTTTGCTCATTCTAAATAAGACACGCTATTTAGGTGAGTAAAGTAAGGATAAAAAGAACGGCTTTATTATTAGCATTCCTATTTTTGGGATACTATATTAATCAAAGTATATTTCTGCATATGCACTATGTGGATGGAGTTGCTATAACGCACTCTCACCCATTTTCGCATAGTCATTCTCACTCACACTCTGCTTGTCAATGCGTAGCTTTAGATCGCTTTACGCATTTCGATGCTTCTACCGATATATTATTCTCTTTTTTACCTCAATTACTCTGCATTACGTTTGAGTATGTAGAACTTATAGAAGATCATATCCCATCGGTATATACTCCCTATTTACTACTTAGAGGACCTCCCTCTGCTTTTTTCTATAGAATCAAGTGATACTTTTTCTTATGCCTATACGAGGTAGAAGAAGGTTTTTTATTGTCTATTTCTAAAAGCAAATCAAATTTAATGAAACATTATATTTTATTATTAATGGCATTTTTATCATTGAATGTCACTAATATAGAGGCATCTCCACGTGAAAAAACGGGGGTGATAAGGGGGAAAATCAATGAGAAATACTCGAAAGAATCTGTGCCTTATGCTACAGTCCAATTAGTAGGTCATGGTAGCGGTGCAGTATCTAAAGACGACGGAACATTTGTTATCGAGCACTTAGCAGAAGGTAAATATCTTCTGCGTGTTCAGGCTATGGGGTATAGAACGCAAGAGGTAGATGTTATTGTATCTGCTCAAAAGCCATCTGTTGTAGATTTTATATTGGCTGAAGAAGCTTTTATGGTAGATGAAGTTGTTGTATCTGCCAATCGTAATGAAGTGAGCCGTAGGAATGCACCCGTAGTGGTGAATGTAATGAGTACTAAGCTATTTGAAACTGTAAACTCTACCGATTTAGCAAAATCTCTTAGCTATCAATCGGGTTTACGTGTTGAAAACAACTGCCAAAACTGTGGTTTTCCTCAAGTAAGAATCAATGGTCTTGAAGGTCCGTACTCTCAAATATTAATCAATAGCCGTCCTGTTATTAGTGCTCTTTCTGGGGTGTATGGATTAGAACAAATGCCCGTAAATATGATAGAGCGTGTTGAGGTGGTGCGTGGTGGTGGTTCTGCCCTTTTTGGAGCGAATGCAGTAGGAGGAACAATCAATATCATTACCAAAGACCCTATTAATAACTCTTTCCAAGTTGCTAGTACCTTTTCTAATATGAACGGAAAATCGTGGGAGCAATACGTGGGAGCCAATGCCTCTTTTGTAAGCAAAGATAATAAATACGGACTGGCTCTTTATCAGGCTTATCGCAATAGAAACCCTTACGATGCAGACGATGACGGTTTTACAGAGTTGGGTAAATTAAACATGCATACCTTTGGTTTGCGTGGTTATTATCGCCCTACTGATATGGGTAGATTAACTGTGGAATATCATACCACCAACGAGTTTCGTAGAGGAGGTAATAAACTAGATATGCAACCTCATGAAACAGATATTACGGAACAAACTAAACACGTTATCAATTCTGGTGGATTAAGCTATGATCAATACTGGAATGAATATAAGCAAAAGCTTTCTGTATATGGTTCTATTCAGCATACCGATCGTAAAAGCTATTATGGAGCAGAACAAGACCCCGATGCTTATGGTAAAACTTATGATTTAACTTGGGTAGTAGGTGGTATGTTTGTTGGAAAAATGGATAACTTCCTGATTGGTCCAGCTACATTTACAGGTGGATTGGAGTATCAAGATAACGATTTGCACGATGTCATGTTGGGCTATGGTCGAGATATGGAACAGAAAGTTCATATCATGGGTGGCTATGTTCAAAATGAATGGGATTGGGAACGTTTTAACCTATTAATAGGTGGACGTTTAGATAAACATAATTTGGTAAACAATGCCATATTTAGTCCCCGAGTAAACTTCTTATATAAAGCTACTGATAACCTGCAAGCACGTCTTACTTATTCAACAGGTTTTCGTGCACCTCAGGCATATGATGAAGACCTACATGTGGCAGCAGTAGGTGGTGAAGGTATCCAAATCAAACTATCTGATGATTTAAGAGAAGAGCGTTCTACAAGTTATAGTGGTTCTCTAGATTGGACTACCTACATAGGACATTGGCAAACAAATATCTTAGTTGAAGGTTTCTACACAGACTTAAGACACGTATTCGTGTTGGAAGATATGGAAGATCCTGCTACTCAGTCTATTTACAAAGAGAGAAGAAATGGTTCGGGTGCTCGTGTATATGGAGCCAATATTGATGCTAAAATAGCACATGGTAGAGATGTCCAATTACAAGTAGGCTTTACTGCTCAAAGGAGTAAATATAAGAAAGACGAAGTGTGGACTACCCCTGAAGACAATGTGCAGCTAACCACTCGCAATATGCCTAGAACTCCTAATCTTTATGGATACTTTACGCTGACAACTGCTTTCTTGAAAAA
>NZ_DYYK01000036.1:0-25947 GCF_020741705.1 Bacteroides coprosuis | reverse complement strand
TTCTTCTAAATTAATCATCAAGTTCGAAACTAAAGAATCAACGAATTGAGCTTTTACTGAAAAAGAGAGCAATGTGACAGAAAATAGGGCTAATAGTATTTTTTTCATATTGAAATAATCAAAGAGATGAGCTTTTTTGTTATCTTATAACATAGCAATTTGATTGCATTTATACAATACAAATATACGATGTTATTGTTTACCGTTTTTTTAACTTATGCGTTTTTTTACGTAAGTTTGCATTAACTAAAGAGTGTTTTATGGCAAAATATAAAAGAGTCCTTTTAAAGTTAAGCGGAGAGAGCTTAATGGGTGAAAAACAATATGGCATTGATGAAAAAAGATTATCAGAATATGCTGAGCAGATAAAAGAAATTCACAACCTAGGTGTCGAAATAGGTATTGTAATTGGTGGTGGAAATATTTTCAGAGGATTATCTGGAGCCCAAAAAGGTTTTGACAGAGTGAAAGGCGACCAAATGGGTATGTTAGCAACAGTTATCAACAGCCTTGCTCTTAGCTCTGCTCTTGGTTCTGTAGGAGTAAAATCGAGAGTACTCACTGCTGTTAGAATGGAACCTATTGGTGAGTTTTATACCAAATGGAAAGCTATTGAAGCTCTCGAAAACGGAGAAATTGCTATATTTTCAGCTGGTACAGGAAATCCTTTCTTCACCACTGACACAGGCTCTTCTTTAAGAGGCATCGAAATTGAAGCTGATGTTATGCTAAAAGGTACAAGAGTAGATGGCATTTACACGGCTGATCCTGAAAAAGATCCTACAGCTACGAAGTTTGCAACCATAACTTACGATGAAGTTTATAATAAAGGTTTAAAAGTAATGGATCTGACAGCTACAGCAATGTGCAAAGAAAACAATTTACCTATCATTGTGTTTGACATGGATACTGTAGGTAACCTAAAAAAGGTTATCAACGGAGAGCCTATCGGGACATTGGTACACAATTAAATAATACCTCTAAATTAACCAAAACTAAAATTTATATATGATGGACGTTAATACTTGTATCAACGAAGCAACAGAGAATATGGAATTAGCTATTGACTACTTAGAAGAGTCTCTATCTCATATTCGTGCAGGAAAAGCAAATCCTAAATTACTAGACGGAATCCGAGTTGATTCTTATGGTAGCCTAATGCCTATCAACAATGTGGCAGCAGTTACAACTCCAGATGCTCGCTCAATTTTGATTAAACCTTGGGACAAAAGCATGTTCTCAGTGATCGAAAAAGCAATCATTGATTCTGATCTAGGTATTATGCCCGAAAATAACGGAGAAGTAATTCGTATTGGTATTCCTCCTCTTACTGAAGAAAGACGTATTCAATTAACTAAGCAATGCAGAGGTGAAGGTGAAACAGCAAAAATAAGTGTGCGTAATGCACGTCGTGATGGTATCGACTATCTTAAAAAAGCTGTTAAAGAAGGTTTACCAGAAGATGCTCAAAAGAGTGGTGAGGAAAAACTTCAAAAACTTCATGACAAGTTCATCAAGAAGATTGAAGAGCTCCTAAATGAAAAAGATCAAGAAATTATGACTGTATAATTAATACGAAACGAAAGTGCGCGGACTTGTTATAAAAAACACGGGTAGTTGGTATCACGTTAAGACTGACGATGGACAAATTATCCATTGCAAGATAAGAGGAAACTTTCGACTGAAAGGCTTTCATAGTACTAATCCTATTGCGGTAGGTGATTATGTATTTATTGAAACCAATCAAGAGGGAACTGCTCTTATCACAAAAATAGAAGATAGGAAGAATTATATCATTCGCAAATCTTCTAATCTCTCCAAACAGTCGCACATTCTAGCTGCTAATGTAGACCAATGCATGCTGTTTGTTACGGTAAATCACCCAGAGACATCAACGGTTTTTATAGATCGTTTTTTAGCCTCAACAGAAGCATATAGAGTTCCTACTACTCTACTTTTCAACAAAATTGATTTGTACGATGAAGATGAACTTAGATATATTGATGGATTAATTCATCTATATACGACCATTGGTTACACTTGTCTTAAAACATCTGTCGTAACCCGTGAGGGCATTGAGGATTTGAAAGAAAAACTAAGAGGAAAGGTAACTCTATTCTCAGGGCATTCTGGTGTTGGTAAAACAACCCTTATTAATGAGATGCTACCCGATTTAGATTTACGTGTTAGCGAAATATCCACCTACCATAATACAGGTATGCATACTACTACCTACTCTGAAATGTTTGAAATACCTCAAAGTGGATATATTATTGATACTCCTGGTATTAAAGGATTTGGAACTTTTGATATGGAAAAAGAAGAGATAGCTCATTTCTTCCCTGAAATATTTAAGATTTCTAAGAATTGCAGATTCAACAACTGCATTCATATTCATGAACCTGGATGTGCAGTACTAGAAGCAGTAAAAGAGCATTATATCAGTGAATCTAGATATCATTCTTACCTAAGTATGATGGATGATGATTTTGAAGAGAAATATCGTGCACCTTTTTAAGTATTGAATACGATTTTTATTCTAAAACATACAGAAAAAGCGGTCTGAGGTATTACTCCTGACCGCTTTTTATATCTACTTATGAATCGTAAATAGAGAAATGAAAGAAGCTTGTCAATTGACAAGCTTCTTTTTATATATGATAATAATCTATATTATTTCAAATCACATTTACCAGTACAACGAGGTTTAAGCTGTTTAAAGAAATCATTACCTTTATCATCAACAAGGATGAATGCAGGGAAATCTTCCACCTCAATTTTATAAATAGCTTCCATTCCAAGTTCAGGGTATTCTACACATTCAATGCTCTTAATATTATTTTGAGCAAGAATAGCTGCTGGACCACCAATACTACCCAAATAGAAACCACCATATTTATGGCAAGCATCTGTTACAGCTTGACTACGATTACCTTTTGCCAACATAACTAAGCTACCACCATTACTTTGGAATAGATCAACATAAGGGTCCATACGACCTGCAGTAGTTGGTCCTAATGAGCCACATGGCATTCCTTCTGGAGTCTTAGCTGGACCAGCATAGTAAATAGGATGATCCTTAATATATTGAGGCAAACCTTCACCTCTATCTAAACGTTCTTTCAATTTAGCATGTGCAATATCACGACCTACTATGATAGTACCACTAAGTGATAAGCGAGTTGATACGGGATGTTTAGAAAGTTCTTTCAATATTTCAGGCATAGGTTGGTTCAAATCAATCTTCACTGATTCTCCTTCATTTGCTTCACGCATTTCTGCAGGAATTAAACGAGCTGGATTATCATCCAGTTTTTCAATCCAAATACCTTCCTTGTTAATCTTTGCTTTGATATTTCTATCTGCAGAGCAAGAAACACCCATACCTACAGGACAAGATGCACCATGACGAGGTAAACGTACAATACGCACATCGTGAGCCATGTATTTACCACCAAACTGAGCACCTAAACCAATATTGTGAGCTTCTTCAAGAACTTGTTTTTCTAGCTCAATGTCACGGAATGCCTGACCACCTTCGTTTCCTTCGGTAGGAAGATTATCATAATACTTAGCAGAAGCAAGTTTCACTGTTTTAAGGTTTACTTCTGCTGATGTACCACCTATAACAAAAGCAATATGGTATGGAGGACAAGCAGCAGTACCCAGAGTCTTCATTTTTTCAACCAAGAAAGGAACTAGTTTTTCTGGAGTAAGTAAAGCTTTTGTTTCTTGGTATAAGAATGTTTTATTTGCTGAACCACCACCTTTTGCTATACAAAGGAATTTATACTCACCACCTTCAACAGCCATTAAGTCTATCTGAGCAGGTAAGTTACATCCTGTATTTTTTTCTCTGTACATATCCAATGGCACATTCTGAGAGTAGCGTAAGTTTTCTTCTGTGTAAGTTTTGTAAACACCTTTAGAAAGAGCTTCAGCATCTCCACCACCAGTCCATACATTTTGTCCTTTTTTACCTAAAATAATAGCTGTACCAGTATCTTGGCAAACAGGTAATTTACCTTTAGCTGATACATCGGCATTACGCAAGAATGTTAGAGCAACATACTTGTCATTTTCACTAGCCTCAGGATCATTAAGAATTTTAGCTACTTGTTCGTTATGAGCAGGACGAAGTAAAAATGCTACATCACGAAATGCATGATTCGCTAAAACAGTTAATGCTTCTGGTTGTACTTTTAAAATTTCATTTCCTTCAAATTCACCTACAGAAACATAATCTTTTGTAAGTAAATAATACTCGGTAGTATCTTTACCCATTGGAAATGGATCTTGATACTTAAATGGAGGTGTTGCCATAAATATTGTTTTTTATATGTTATTTTAAATCTATGCGATGCACAAAGTTAACTTATTTAGTGTCGAAAAACGACATATTGGAGAAATAATTCTTTAATTAAAAGAGATACTTTAAGCTTATTCTTGTTCTACTTCCTCACCAGACCAATCTTCTTCATCATAAACTGGATATAGAAAATCATTATAAGGGAATCTTTGCACGTGAAGCTCTCTTACTCTATCGTATATCTTTCGTCGTAACTCTTCAATATTTGTCCTTTCTTTAGCTGAGATGAAAATACAATCAGCATTTTTTGCCATCCAGGTGTTCATAAGTTCTTCCAAGGACCAGTTTGCTCGAGTTATCGGAGTTAAGTCATCTTCATCTTTCTTAATATAAGAATAAGCATCAATTTTGTTAAATACTAAAAAAGTGGGTTTATCAGAACTATCAATATCTGCCAATGTTTGGTTTACTACTTTTATCTGATCTTCAAAACTAGGATGTGATATATCAACCACATGAATCAACAAATCGGCTTCTCGCACCTCATCTAGAGTAGATTTAAAGGAATCTACTAAGTCTGTTGGGAGCTTTCTAATAAAACCGACTGTATCCGACAAAAGGAATGGGAGATTACCAACAACAACCTTACGAACAGTAGTATCCAAAGTTGCAAATAACTTATCTTCAGCAAAAACCTCACTCTTGGCTAACATATTCATAATAGTAGATTTACCTACGTTGGTATAACCTACTAAAGCCACACGAATTAACCTTCCTCTATTTTTGCGTTGAGTAGCCTTTTGTCTATCAATCTTTTCTAATTGTTTTTTAAGAAAGGATATACGATCACCAATAATACGCTTATCCATTTCTAACTGAGTTTCACCAGGACCACGAAGTCCTACCGACCCTCCTTTTCCGCTACCAGAACCACCCGCCTGTCTTTCTAAGTGAGTCCAAAGACGAGTTAGTCGAGGCAACATATATTGATATTGAGCCAATTCCACTTGAGTTTTTGCACTAGCTGTTTGAGCACGCATAGCAAAAATATCAAGAATTAGAGAGGTTCTATCTAGAATTTTAACTTGTAATTCCTTTTCAATATTACGGATTTGCTTAGCAGATAATTCGTCATCAAAGATAACCATACCGACCTCATGATCTTTCACATAATCTCGTATTTCTTCTAGTTTACCTTTACCTACATAAGTGGTAGGATTTTCTTTATCTAATTTTTGAGTAAATTTCCCAACAACTTCAGCACCAGCAGTATCAGCAAGAAACTCCAGTTCCTCTAAATACTCATCAGTTTTTCTTTCATCTTGGAATGGGGTAACTAAGCCCACTAAAACAGCTGTTTCAACCTGGACTTCTGATATTACAAAATCTTTCATTCTTATCTTTTATAGTTCTTACTAACAAATATAACAAAATTCAGACAAGAGTAGTTATAGAAAAGTCAATAAAATAGACTTATATATATGTATATCACTCTACTTTGACACATTTTGAATCTTAAAGTAAAACTAGACTAACTATAAGTTATATAGCATACGTCAAATCACTAATTCTATTACCCGATTAGTAAAATTTATAAATATGCATACTTAAATTGATTAGGGATATAATTTTGTTTTAACAGAGTCAAAACAACACGATCACTTAGTCAAAGTATCATCATGTCGGTGTCATGATGATACTTTGGTTACTACACGGATAACAAGAATGAATATACAATATTTGAATTGTATTATTATACACCTACTATCTAGCAAACAAAAGACCAGCCTAAATAAATTAGACTGGTCTTTTTCAAATTATCTTAATTAAGTAAGGTTTTTACTTTGTTGACCAATTAGGAACTAAATTAGTATTTGCTTCTAAGTCATTTACAGGAATTTCCCATACAAATCTTACATCATCTGATTCGACTTTCAACTCACTATAACCTGGGGCAACAATTAAAATATTAGTATCTTGTACTTCTTCATTTTTGCGTTCCAAACCCAAATGCCACCTTTTTAATTGATCTAAACGCATACCTTCTCCAACGTATTCTCTAAT
Source organism: Bacteroides coprosuis (assembly GCF_020741705.1). NCBI lineage: Bacteria > Pseudomonadati > Bacteroidota > Bacteroidia > Bacteroidales > Bacteroidaceae > Bacteroides > Bacteroides coprosuis. The sequence goes on along the minus strand of NZ_DYYK01000036.1, from coordinate 19,574 downwards.
CCATTCATCTTGAATTTCAGAAAAGAGCTCTTCTCCTGAAGTATTTATAGGATTAGCTCCTCGTGCTACTTTAAGATCATTAAGCCATTTAGCCGAAGCAGCCATATCTCCATTTAGAAAAGATGCTTCAGCTGCAATTAAGTAAGCTTCTGAGACTCTAAAGACCTTAATCATATTAAAATACTCATAAGGTTTTTTAAGCAAGCTTGGATTTCCTGGATACTTATTTAATAAGAATAATTCATCAACTCTTTCATCTTGAGATTGAACTATATCTTTTCTCAAGAATACATTCTTGCGAATATCGCTATCAGCATAAAGATTAACAACTTTCAAAGAAGGCATAAACTCTGGAGAGAAAGCTTTAACAGAAACATTAAAGTTTAAGAAGCTATCCATTTCATTTGCTCTTTCATCTTTTGATGAAAAAGCCTTAAATATAATCTCACTTCCAGTATCATTTAACCAAAGATTTTCCAACTGTTTTTCAGTAGAAACAAGGGGGTAAGAGTCTTTTAACTTTGATGCTAATCTTATAGCATTACTATAGTCGTGCATATAAAGATTTACTCTGGCTTCAAAAAGATCAGCTGCTGATTGAGATAAATAGATTGCATCTTGTTTTCCTTTAGATACAATAAGTTTTCTTGCTTCAGTTATATCTTCCTTTATCAATTTATAAGTTTCTTCAAGTGTTGATCGAGAAGGCTTTCCTTCAACATTATATTCTATGATCAAAGGTAATCCTAGTTCTTTAGAGGCTGTAGATGGCTCATAATCTTTAGCAAATCTAATTACAAGATTATGGTAACAAATAGCTCTCATCAAATAAGTTTCACCTTTTGTGTTTTTAATAAAGTTTATTTCATCTTCATCTGAGGTTTTAACTCTATCAATATTTGTAAGTAAATTATTCAAATTGACAATACATCTATAATTATCTTTCCAAATTTTCTCGATATCTGCTTGTCCCGAAGTAAAATCCCAACGATAAAGATCTCCACCATTGTTACCGAATCCTATTGTAGCATTAAACAAATCAGATTGGTAATCAGCAGATGTTGAATAAAGTCCACCGTTTATACTCTGAAACAAAGAATATACACCTGTTCTGAATTTTTGAACATCATCAACTGTGTCCCATTTTACTTTGTCTGTACCTAAGCTACCACTAGGATACTTATCCATATCACAAGACACTACAGCCATAGATAGTATTGATATGATTGCAAAACTATATGTTATTTTAAAAATATTTTTCATCTTATTTCCTCAATTAAAATGTTATTTCAGCACCAAATGTAAATTGCTTTGTGTTTGGATATGCTCCAAAAGACAAGTTTGAGTTTAATTCAGGGTCAGCTCCCTTATAACTAGTAATAGTTAACAAGTTTCTTGCATTAGCCATAAGTTTAATACTTCTAATAATTTTAGTGCGATCTAATACTTTTTTAGGCAATTGATATGCTAAACCAATACTTTTCAATCTCAAAAATGATGCATTTTCCAATAAGTGAGTATCAAAAATCATTACTTCACCATATTTAGGCATTGAAGTTACATCACCAGGCTCTTTCCATTCATTTAAAACATCTTTAGACTGGTTCATTCCTCTAAAAGTTTTTGGGTTTTCAGAAAAATACCTATCGTTATTAACCATATATTTACCAGCTACCCATGAAAAGTCTGCATTAAAAGATAAACCTTTCCAAGATGCATTCACTCCAAATCCACCATTATGAGGAGCAAATCTAGTTTTTCCTGTAGCTTGATTTAACGCTCCAGAGCTGGCTAAAGCAGTATCTTTTGTTACATCATTAGTTCCAGGAACTTCCCACATTTGTTTTCCATCAGCTGGATCAACCCCTAGGTAAACTGGCATATAGAACTGAACAGGTTCTCCAACAATATAGGCTAAAGAAGCATTTGGCATTGGCCATTCCTGCTTACCATCAAAAAGTTTTGTTATCTTATTTTTATTATATGCGTAGTTTGTAGTAAACCCTACATACCAATCCTTATTTTTGAAAATATCTATGTTCAAGGTAAGTTCTACACCTGAGTTTGTCATAGCTCCTACATTAGACATTTTTGTTTGAAAACCGGTTGTATATGGTAATGGTATCTCCATCAACATATCTTTGGTTTTTCTATGATAATAAGTGAAGTCTACGTTAAATCTATCCAGGAAGCTTATGTCAAAACCTACGTTGGTCAAAACTTGTGTTTCCCAACCTAACTCTTCATTTCCAGGAGATTGCAAATACCAACCTCCTTGATTATTATAAGTGGTTGTACCTATCAAAGACAAATGATCATAGTTTCCAATTGAGGAGTTTCCTGTGGTACCTACACTTCCTTTTAATTTTAAAGCAGATATTTGAGGAATAGACTTTAAGAAATTTTCTTTCTTTAAATCCCACATTAATCCACCAGATACAAACGTTGCATCCCTATTTGATTTTCCAAAACGAGAAGAAGCATCATTTCTTATAGAAAAATCAGCAAAGTATTTTCCTTTTAAGGAATAATCAATACGTCCGAAAAAAGACAAATAAGCATACTCATAAGTCTTTTGTGCATTTACACCTAAGAATGTAGCAGTTGTACCAGCACTCAATTCAGTTAATCTATCATCATTTTGTCCTGTAGTTTGTGCTTTGAACATATTGTATCTATTTCTGATACCTTCTTGACCCACTAAAACTGTTATATCATGAATCTTATTAATTTCAAATTTATATTCAGCAGTATTGGTTACTGTAAGTTTTGCATTACGAATAAACGATTCTTGCGATAAACCTATCCCCTTTGCTCCAGGGAAAGAAGGCAGTCTTCTAAACTTTTGTCTCCTATCATAAGCTTCCACGCCAAATTGAGAGCGAATTGTTAATCCTTCAATAGGAGTAATTTGAACGAATGTTGTACCATTAAGCTGAGCTTGATTTGCTTTTGAGGGCTGTTTTTTAGCTAAAAACTCAGGACTATACATATTTATGCCTGGTACAAAGTCTAATTTTTCTCCATTTTCACCATAAGGGTTGAAATAGGGCTGATTCAATAGTGTCCCAAGAATACCACCATTTAAATTTCCAGATCCTTGATATGTAAATAACGATTCTTGAGTATGATCATAAGTTCCAGCTAAGTTTGCACCTATCTTTAACCAATCATTAACTGACGATTCCACATTTGATCTAAAGGTATATCTATCATATTCTGAGTTTGGAGTCAAACCTTCTTGGGTAAAATAAGAACTAGATATAAAGTAACGTGTTTTATCAGAGCCACCCTGAACCGATAAATTTACTTGTGAAGTAGGAGCACTATCTTTAAAGAAGTAATCTTCCCAGCTAGTACTTACACCAGTACCTAGAAGCTGATCATATTTATCTTTGCTTATAACTCCATTCTCCAATTCATAACCAAGAAACTCTCTTGAATTCATCGGATTTCCTATACGACGAGCTAAACTAGACCATCCAAAATTACCAGATATAGAAACCATTGCCTTATCACCTAGTTTACCTCTTTTTGATGTTATAAAAATAACACCATTTGCAGCACGAGAACCATAAATAGATGTAGCAGAAGCATCTTTTAAAACAGTAATATTCTCAAAATCATTAGGATTCATCATAATCATAACATTTGAGCTAACAGGCATACCATCTAACACATATAGAGGTTCATTTCCCGCTGTCAAAGAACCTACTCCACGAAGGTTTACTGATGAACTTGCACCTGGCTCACCTGAGCTTGAGTAGACCTGTAGGCCAGATACTTGTCCTTGTAAAGCATCCATAGCATTTGCTGCTGGTTTTGCTGCTAACTTTTCAGAGTTAACAGTAGCTACTGCTCCAATTACAGTTCCTACTTTTTTTGCCGAACCATATCCTACAACAATCACTTCATCCAAAACTTCTGTATCAGAGGCTAACTTAACCTCCATCTGAGGTTTTATAGGCAATGCTTGAGATTTCATTCCGATATATGAAAATTCAAGGTTTTTAGCTTCTGATGGAATATTAGTAATACTAAAATTTCCATCAATATTTGTAATAGTACCTACAGAGGTTCCTTGCACCAATACTGTAGCACCAATAATAGGGAGCCCATCTTCTTCAGAGAGCACCACTCCTGATGCTTTTCTGTTTTGGGCTGTCACTAAACCTACTCCAATCATAAGGTAGGTAAATAACATCATCAATCTTTTTTCCATAATTTTTGCTTAAAGTTCGTCTTAGCTTTATTAAATAATATTTTTTGACTTTAACAGTTTGCAAATGTATTAAAAAATATAAAACAATCAATATTTTTTGCAAAGAATTGACTTTAAGCAATAAAATGTAAGCTAAAAAGAGTATATATCTACGATTTTTATACAGAATATCCTTTTTCGATTACATATTCTCTTTTTAAAACCCAACACAACTTATCAAAATGAAAGCAGAATAAGCATTTATAAATATATTTAAGAGCATATAGATTAATCACATTATCAATATGTCAAATTAAGCAGTCAAATTCAAGCTATTTACCCATAAGGGTATTAATCCTCTATCAATCAGACTATATCAGAGCTACATAGCAGTACATTTTCACAAATCAAAATATTTACTAACACACAATGGTAATATTACATTACATATATTAACTTAAAAAGTAATTATAAACAAAAAAGCATGTTGTATTAATGTTATACAACATGCTTTATATTAAGATCTTATAAGGGATAAATATCATTATTTCAAAGAAATAAATAACAATATTTATCTAAGAAAGTAATTAGCAAAAGAATTAATATCCTGGATTTTGTTGTTCCTTTAAGTTGTTATTGACATTTACCTCATCAATAGGTATAGGTAATATTGTTCTGAAATATGAACGATCAAATTTCATTGACTCTTTAAGAAGCGAATAATGGAAACCTTTATCGGCTTCACCTGTATATCGGGTAATAGTTTCATTATTTCTCATTGCATCAAAGAATCTATGTCCTTCACCTATAAGTTCTTTTCTTCTCTCAAGCATAATACGTTCAACTGTTGCTTCAGAAGCCGAAAGATCTGTAGCTTTAGGATTAGCACGCTTATATATAGCATTTAAATATTTAGCTGCTTTTGCTCCATCCCCTAACTTGGCTGCTGCTTCAGCTGCAAATAGATAAATTTCAGAAAGACGCATTAGAGGAAGACTATTCAAACGCATTTCTCCATTTGATTCCGCTGGGTATTTATTCACAAAAATCTTTTCTTCTCCATACTTCACCATCAAAATACTGTCACTTTGTGCTGGAATAATAATTCCATTACGAACATCTTCAGGTGTTTCAGCCATCATATCAAGAAAAGACTTAGTAGCTATCAAGTCAGCATAACCATCTTCATTCATTAAATACGCTATACCATTTCGATCAGTCCAGTCATCAGTACTATTATTTACAAGTTCAAATAACATTTCCTTTCTACCAGAGTCTGTTGTTTTCCATCCAGATACATACTCTTCTGATGTCCAAAGCTGGTAAGGTGATTTTTCAATAATATCTTCAGCATACTTCAATGCATTAGTATTATCTTCTTTATATAAGTACACTTTAGCCAAAAGACCTTCAGCAAACCATTTATTAACATATCCATAGTTTTTCTTATCAACCAATCCTCCTTCAGATAGAGCATCCGTCAAATCAGTAATAACTTGATTATATACTTCATCAACCGTATTCCTTGAAGGTAATGCATCTTGAGGTATTGGTTCCAGAACCAAAGGAATTCCAAGGGAAGCACCCTTATCTTCACTATATGGTTTTCCATAAATACGACATAAATCGAAGTGAACCAAAGCTCTGATTGTTAAAGCTTCAGATTTTAAATTTTTCAATTGAGCTTCAGTAGCATCAACAATTTTACCACTTTCAATAGCCTCTAATAATCTATTTGCTCTTCTTATTACATCATAAGGAACTAACCAAACTTGAGGTGCATTGTCTTCATTATATTTCATTTCATATACTGAAGATGTTCGCATCCCTTGTGTTCTTGCTTGCATATCATCAGCACGCACATCTCCATAATATAATATTTGGGCACCATAATAACTCACACTATTCGAGTTCCCTTGCAAACCATCATAGACTCCTGTTAATGCAACTGATGCTGCTTTATAAGAATCTATAGCTGTTTCAGAAGGAACACCATCTGTTGGATCTAGATCCAACCAACTATTTCCACACGATGATAAAATCACCAGTGAGAATAGCAACATTAATTGTTTATATATTAGTTTCATATAGTTTTTCTTTTTTAGTAGCAATGATTAAAATCCAATTTCAATACCAAAAGTTATTGTTTTTAAAGCTGGTGTTTCAAAATACACTATGCCATTAACTGGAGCTTCTGGGTCTACATATAAATTACTTGATTTTATTGTAAACAAGTTATTAGCAGCTGCATAAGCTCTAATTTTAGTAAGACCAGTTCGTTGCAACAAAGACTTAGGTAAAGAATACCCCAAAGTTATATTTTTCAAACGCACATGATTTGTAGATTGCATCCAACGTGATGATCTAGCTGCTGAGTTACCATACACAAACTGAGGGAGTTTGGCATGATCACCAGGTTTTTGCCACATATCTGATTCCTTATAATAACTAGGAATATTACCATTATAGTGGAATGAACCACCATTAGATTGAAGCCAGCTTGCACCATCATAAATGTGTCCACCGAAAGAGTATGTCAAAGTAAAGTTTAAATCAAAAGTTTTCCAACTTAGGAAGTTTGTCAATCCTCCTTGAACTTTAGGATCTGCGTTACCCACAATCACTTTGTTCGCCTCTGATACATCGGTTGTAATAGCATTGCTGCCAGAATCATCATTCACATAAAATGATTCTTTACCAGTTTCTGGATCTACTCCTGCATACTCATAAGCATAATATGAATTAAAAGGTTCGCCTACTCTATGAATCAGTTGACTAAAATCCACATCCATCATTTCTGTCTGGATTCCATCAAGTTTAGTTAACTTATTTTTATTGTGTGACAAGTTAAATGATGTAGTCCAATACCAATCATCTGTTTCAATATTTGTAGATTTAATTTCGAACTCAAATCCTCTATTACGAATGGATCCTATATTTTTCAATATACTTCCCATCCCTGTTGTCATAGATATTGGTTGGTCAAGAAGTAAGTCTTTAGTTACACGATTATACCAATCAAAAGAGAATGTAATTCTATTTAAGAATGTCAAATCAAGACCTATATTTGTAGCATTGTTTTTCTCCCACTTCAAATCAGGATTAAACAATCTTGACTCAGCAGAACCAGGCTTTCCATTGTAATTGTAACCATAGCTATAAAGCCCCATATATCCATAATAATCTGTTGGCTGAGTACCATTTATACCATAAGATGCACGTAATTTACCATCAGTAATAATATTTTTCACTTCATCCATGAATTTCTCATGAGTAAATCTCCATGAACCAGACAATGACCAGAAGTTACCCCAACGACTATCTTTAGCTAATCGAGAACTTCCATCACGTCTAAAACTTGCACTGAAGTAATATTTATTATCATAATCGTAGTTCAGACGTCCTAGCATAGAAGTCATACGATATTTTGACTTAAAACTACTAGCTCTAGTAGTAGCTGCATTCGTGATTTCTTCTAAATATCCAGGAAAATCAATACCATTAGCATACACATAATCTAAAGTATAATCCTCAGTTTCAAAGCCTAATAAACCATCAACAGAATGTTTTTCAGCAAATGTTTTATTATAAGTCAATTGAGTTTGAGTAGTCCATTTATCTCTATTCATCATATAGCGTTGGAAAACCCCATTTGACGATCTTCCATCATTTGATCTAGGATCCCACCACACTCTATTATTGGCTTGATTATAATCATAGTTGAACACCTCTTTTAATCGAAGATTATCCCATATATTCCAAGATACAGAGACAGTATTCAAAGATCGTGTAACAGTATTTCTATCATAATTATAGTCCATAGTTTTCACAATATTTGCACCATTTAATGCAGGGAAATTTGTACTATATGAACCATCTTCATTATAGGGGAAAGTAGAAGGAGAGGCTGTCATCGCAGCAACCATAATCGGGCTTGCAAAACTAGTACCTTCATTATTCTGACTTTGATTTGTTCTTGAAAACATCGTATTTACATCGATATCAACCTTACCAGTAGTATGAGAAACATTTGCCATACCTGTTAATCTCTCATAACCTGAATTTTGAGTTAATCCTTTTTGATTAACATAAGACATGGATGTATAAAATTTAGTTTTATCACTTCCGCCTTGTGCACTAAATTCATAATTCTGATGAGAACCTTTTCTAAATAATACATCTTTCCAATCAGTATAACCAGACCAAGGTTCAGCTGCATAAGCATCTATTTGTGAATTAGCAAAATTTAGAGCCCCATCTTCTGTAGGGTTTTCAACATTTTGCATATAGTAGTTTTTTAAACCTGTATGCAAAAGATCTCTTCTATCTCGTCCATTTAGCACCGGACGGTAATTTATAGCCATATCAGAAAAGCCCCAGCTACTCTTAAAGTTGAAAGCTGTTTTTCCTGCAGAACCCTTCTTAGTGGTAATTACAATAACACCATTAGCCGCACGAGAACCATATAAAGAAGCAGCTGCAGCATCTTTAATTACGGTCATAGACTCAATATCATTACTATTAATAGTAGATAGCAAACTCGTTCCAGCTTGAGAGTAACTAAATCCACTTACATTACCAGAAGACATAGGAACTCCATCTATAACATATAAAGGTTCATTATCAGCATTAATAGAACCCATACCACGTATACGTACAGATTCCACGGCACCTGGCTGTCCTGATGTAGATGTAATTTGGACTCCAGAAACTCCTCCTGCTAATTTACTTGATACACTTAGAGCTGGTACGTCTTGCAGTTTTTCAGTAGACATATTTGACGCAGAACCAGTAAATGAAGTTTTCTTAAATGTACCATAACCAGTTACAATAACTTCATCAAGAACCTCCGTGTCAAAAGCCAGATTAATCTTCATATTAGGTGCTATATTTACGACTTGATTTTTCATACCAATGTATGAAACCTCAATTTTCTTAGCACTCGTTGGGACGTTTGGAATCGAGAAATTCCCATCTATATCGGTAATAGTACCAATAGATGTCCCTTGAACCATGACAGTAGCACCAATTACAGGCGAACCATCATCCTCAGAAAGAACCACACCTGATACCTTCTGAGTTTGGGCTGTCATATATCCAATACTGAATAATAGACAACTCAAAAACATCATTAATTTTCTCATATCTACAAGTTTTTTATTAGTTAGTGCTCGTTAACGTTGTGTAATATTGATAAAATTTATTAATTAAACAACTTTTTTAGTATAAAAACATCGTTTCAAAATCAAAATGGATGTATTACGAATATTATTACATCATTTTAACACATAAATAATAATTACACGAGACACATAAAACACATTAATCAATACTAATAATCACATATAGACACAAATTAATACCCTAAACAATCATTAAGTAAAATATTAACAATATAAACAACACATAGAGGTATTTTTAAAACAACAGATACTTTTTTTAACATACAACACACACATAAACCTAGTTCATTATAAATCATCTCATTACATCTATTAGATCCATCAAACTAGTAATTTGATAAGTAGGAATAAAGGAATTGTTTGGAGATACCTTTTTAGACAAAAAAGCTTGATCAATTCCTGCATTTTTGGCACCTTCTATATCTGCCACCCAATTATCTCCTACCATCAAGGCTTCGGAGTTTATCACACCTGCTTTTTGAAGTGCATAATTGAAAATTCTAGCATCTGGTTTATTTACACCAACCTCATCAGACAGGATAACACCACTAAAATATTGAAGTATATTACTATTCCTCATCTTTTCATATTGAAGTTCTTTAAAACCATTGGATAAGATATACAAAGGGTACTTGGACGCACTAACCTCAAGCACATCAATTGCCCCTTCAATTAGATTGGACTTTGTAGGAATTAATCTAAAAAAGTATTTAGAGTAATTATTCACTAGAGCCTCATCGTAAACTCCCACACGCTCTAGTGGATAATGAAAACGGACTGAATTTAAAGTATTACGATCAATTTTACCCTGCCCATATAAATACCACAACTCTTTATTTTTCTCTTGGTAGAGAGAATAAAAGTGATTGAAATCAATAAAATATCGGCCAAAGGAAAATTGGTGATAAACTTCTCTAAAAGCTTCCTCTGCATTTTTAGAGAAACTCCATAGCGTATCATCTAAATCAAAAAATATAGCTTTATACATTTATGTTCTACTGTTATTTGAATACTAGATATAAAAAATGGGCTGTATTTCTACAACCCATCTTACTATTTATTTATATAATTCTACTATTTCACAAGAATCACAAGATATTTACTTACACTCCAAAAGTCTTTAGCATTTGTAATAGATAAAACATATTCGCCCTTACTATTTTTATCTAATGTAAATGAACCATCAGGGTGTGTAGTTAATAGTTTTGCAGATTTAGAATACAACTCAATTGTTTTGGTAGTTCTAATATCAATTTCAGTAAAGTAATCTTTATTAAACTCTTCGGTCATTACTTCTCTTGTCTTGAAGACACCACCAGTAATAATTTTTTGATCTTTTAATTCTGATTTTGTACCAAATACAAACCACGCAGTATTTAACAATCTATCTTGTTTTTCTACAGCTGCAGCTTTAGCATCATTAGCTTCGGCTAGTGATTCAACGTCTGCTGCCAAATTACTTACAGCTGCATCCAATTCTTGAATACGAATATTCTTAGAAGCCAATTCTGTTTGAAGTTCACCAATTCGATTTGTTTTTTCTGCTAACTCTTTTTTAAGAGATGCAACTGTATTAACTAAGTTAGCTGAAGCGTTTTTATTCTTTTGAAGCATTGCTTCTAACTTTTCAATTTGAGCTTTATTGTCTTCCATGGTTTTTGCTATAAATTCCATGTCTTCTTTGATTTTTTGACGAGCAGTAGCTCCTTGCTCAGTAAGAGATCCTCTTTGAAGATCAACTCTATCTTCAGCAATATTGATTTGACGGAAGCCTTCTTGAATTTCATTGAATACTCCCCAAAACTCATCTAGCTCATTGTTCTTCTGAGATAATTCTAGCGCTAAAGAATCTTTCTCAGCTTGTAGTTTTTTCTTTCCACCAAAGTCACATGCTGTAAGAAATACAACACAAGATAGGACTAAAAATAAACTCTTTTTCATACGTTTTTCCAATTTAATTTTACAACTTTATTTTTTATGAGCACCTTCTATAACTATAACAATTTCTCCACGTGGTTCGTTTTCAGAAAAGTGAGTTATCACTTCTTTCAAGGTACCACGAACTGTTTCTTCATGCAACTTAGATATTTCACGAGAAACGGAGACTTGTCTTTCTTCTCCCATATACTCAGCAAATTGAGTTAGTGTTTTTACCAAGCGATAAGGAGATTCATAACAAACCATTGTTCTAACTTCTTCTGCTAACTCCTTCATGCGAGTCATTCTTCCTTTTTTAGGAGGTAAGAAGCCCTCAAAGCAGAATCGATCATTAGGCAAGCCTGATGAAACAACAGCAGGTATTAAAGCTGTAGCTCCAGGTAAACATTGTACCTCTATACCATTTCGTATACACTCCCGCACAACTAAGAACCCTGGATCAGAAATAGCAGGAGTTCCTGCATCTGATATTAAGGCTATATTTGCACCTGCCTTTATTCTATTTATAACACTCTCCACCATTTTATGTTCATTAAACTTATGATGAGACTGTAAAGGATTTTTTATATCATAATGCTTTAATAAAACACTAGAAGTTCTAGTGTCTTCTGCTAGTATTAAATCAACTTCTTTTAGTACTTTAATAGCCCTAAAAGTCATATCTTCTAAGTTCCCTACGGGTGTTGGAACCACAAATAGTATTCCCATTCTTAATTATATTTTGTAATATCGTTGCAGAAAGTCATCCATATCTTGAAAAGCATAATCTTCTATACTACAAGAAACCACCGTACTTAAATAACCTACAGCCTGTTCATAGCTCCCTAAGTTTTCCATTTCTGCCACAACTTCTTTCAGTTTGTTTGAATCACCATCAAATAATTCACGAGAATATCTAAAAACATCATTTAGACTTAGAGCTCTATACATAGAGCCAGATTCTGGTGTCATTACTTTTCCCTGCAGTATTTCTTCTTGTTTGACAACATCAGAATCCTTCTGAATCTCTTCACAATTAATAGATTCAGATGTAGTTAAGTCTTCTTTTTTCTCAACAAATTGTTTTTCATCAACTCTATCAATCACAACAGGAGTTTCTTTCTGAAGTGATTCTACAGCTTTATAATGAGCAAACTCCTTTTTTAACTCACCCATCCGTTCTGATAAATTATTTAGACTTCGCTCTGCTACTTTAAATAAGTTAGAGTCTTCTGGATTTTTATCCAAGTATTCCAAAAGACATTTCAGTTCGTAGAAATCTAATTCTATGTCTGTAAGAAGTTTTTTCATGCTAATTGTAACTATTATCAATAGAGACAAATGTAGAAATAAATAATCAATTTATAAGGTATAGTAAACAAAAGTATTATTTTTGCAGAGTTCAAAAGCAGTAATCATGGCACTATTTTCCGAAGATCAAACTCAAGAGACGAACCGTAGAGGTCGTATAGAAATAATCTGTGGCTCAATGTTTTCAGGTAAAACAGAGGAGCTTATCCGTAGGCTAAAACGAGCAAAATTCGCAAAGCAAAAAGTTGAAATATTCAAACCCACTGTGGACTCTCGCTACTCCCAATGTGATGTAGTATCGCATGACAAGAACTATATAAACTCAACACCTGTAGATTCTTCTTCTAGCATATTACTACTTGCATCAGATGTTGATGTGGTAGGCATTGATGAAGCTCAGTTTTTTGACCTCGGCATAGTAGATGTTTGTAACGAATTAGCCAATATGGGTATTCGAGTAATAGTGGCAGGTTTAGATATGGATTTCAAAGGAACTCCTTTTGGACCAATTCCTCACCTCTGTGCCATTGCAGACGAAGTATCTAAAGTACATGCTATCTGTGTAAAATGTGGACAATTAGCTCTTTATTCACATCGAACTGTAAATTGCAACAAACAAGTTCTTCTAGGTGAAACAGAAAGATATGAACCCCTATGCAGAAAATGCTATCTAAAGGCTCTCAAACAACAAAACACACTCAAAGAAGCTTAATTCGCTAAAACCTTATTATCTTTATATTATGTATTTAATGCTTCTATAGACATGGAGTATTATGCTGTTTCACAATGCACTGATTTTATAATGTGCAGACCGTAGAAATCCTCTTTTATATATTAAGATTATGGTTGAACAAAGAAAGAAAATCACTTTTGATCGCTTCATACGTGTCACAATTGTCATCGTTGGGATCATTGCAGCATTGATGCTTATCAACAGACTCCGGGGCGTTCTTCTCCCCTTTTTCGTGGCATGGATTATTGCTTATATGATTTATCCCCTAGTTAAGTTTTTCCAATATAAACTAAGGTTTAGAAGTCGACCTCTGGCAATTCTTTGTGCTCTACTCTCTCTTACAGTAGTGGGAGTTGGCTTATCCTACTTCCTTATTCCTCCACTAGTGGTAGAGATGGGAAGAGTGAAGGACTTACTCTTTGAGTACTTACAATCGGGGGTTCAAGAAGGGGCACATATACCTAAATCTCTATCTTTATTTATAAAAGAAACTTTAGATATACAGGCTGTAAGTGATTTCTTTGAAAAAGATAATTTCCTAAACATTATCGAACAAACACTTCCTAAAGTATGGGCTATATTATCAGAGTCGGTAAGCTTTCTAATCAATTTATTTACCTTCTTCTTAATTCTACTCTATATTGTATTTATCTTACTAGATTATGAATCTATAGCAGAAGGATGGATTTATCTTCTTCCTGAAAAATACAGAGAATTCACTCAGAGCGTTGTTAACGATTTACAAGCAGGTATGAATAGATACTTTAGAGGACAAGCTCTAGTGGCTTTTTGTGTTGGTGTTTTAATGAGTATAGGCTTTGTTATAATTGATTTCCCTTTAGCCATCGGACTTGGATTGTTTGTAGGACTACTTAATATGGTACCCTACCTACAAACCATAGGTTTTATACCCACCATACTATTGGCTATATTAAAAGCATCCGATACAGGCGGAAACTTCTGGATCATATTAGCTAGTGCACTGATTGTATTTGCGGTAGTTCAAATTATTCAAGATGGATTCTTAGTACCTAAGATTATGGGCAAAATAACAGGATTAAACCCAGCTATCATCTTGCTATCTCTATCAATATGGGGATCGCTAATGGGGTTGATAGGTATGATTATAGCATTACCTCTCACAACACTTATCTTATCCTACTATCAAAGATTCATAATCAATAGAGAGAAAATATTTCCTAGAAAGAACCATCTTGAAAACACTGAGGATCAAGAGTGAAAGATTTTTTAACTATACATTTTGTGAAATAAAGAGTAATATCACTTGCAGAATAAAATAAAGCCTCTATCTTTGCAACCGCTTAACCGCAATAAAGGTATGATTCGTTAGCTCAGCAGGTAGAGCACAACACTTTTAATGTTGGGGTCCTGGGTTCGAGCCCCAGACGGATCACAGAAAAGGTTACTGAAATTTCAGTAACCTTTTTTTATTTTATATTAATTACTCTTGTTCTTGAAAATTTAGAATTGCAGTAAAGATTGATATTAAAATTTTCTTAAACAGAGTAACACTTAAAACAAGAATAAAAGAAAATTTTGACTAAGTCATCGTATCGTCATGACACCGACATGACGATACGATGACACCGATATGTTCTTATCATATCGGTGTTAACTTAAGCCATAAGCAAAAAAGAAAATCTCCTTCTTGTGTCATTTATTATTTTGAAATCTTATAATCTCCAGCAGCTTTTAATGCCTCTTGCAGAATAGATAAATCTATCTCCTTTTCAGCAGAAATTAGCACAGTTGATGGAGCCTCAACCTTTACACTACTTACTCCTGCAACTCCTTCTAGGGCTTTCTTTACTCTCGCATGACAATGGCCACACATCATATCACTTACTTGGTATTTAAATTCCATTTCTCTTAATTTTAAAGTTAAATTATTCTTAGAATCAGAATATTTCTGAAATCTTTTATTTCCTTTCCATTTTAATCTCAAGCTGTTTGACACCACACTTACACTACTTAATGCCATAGCTGCACTTGCGATCATTGGGTTTAATAAAAAACCATTTATAGGATATAGTACTCCCGCAGCAATTGGTATTCCAATAATATTATAGATGAATGCCCAAAACAAGTTCTGCCGAATCGTATTTACAGTCTGCTTTGACAGCTCTATAGCCATCGGTATCTTCATTAAATCAGAAGAGATGATAGTCATCTTTGCAACATCCATTGCAATATCACTTCCCTGACCCATAGCAATACTGACATCTGCTCTAGCCAAGGCTGCACTATCATTAATACCATCACCCACCATAGCTACAAGTTTGCCTTGATTTTGCAATTCTTTCACAAAATCTTCTTTCTGATCGGGTAACACTTCAGCTTTATAATGATCGATATCGAGTTCAGAAGAAATAGCCTTTGCTGTAGCTTCATTATCTCCTGTAAGCATATAAACTTCAATGCCCATTTTATGCAATTCTTTAATAGCATCAGCAGATGTAGCTTTTACTTGATCGGCAATAGCAAGAATAGCCAATGCTTCTTTACTATTTGCAAACCAAATGATCGTTTGAGCTTTACTAGTATATTCAGCAGCTTTCCCAAGTAGTTCTGGAGATAGTGCTATATCATTATCTCTCATCAACTTCATGTTTCCAATGTAGAAAGTTTCATTTTGATAGTCTGCTTTAACTCCTGCTCCTGTTAAACTTTGGAAGTTTGACAGCTCAAGCTCTTGTGCTTCTCGGTAATGACTAATGACAGCCTCAGCTAAGGGATGTTCAGAGTATTTTTCTAAACTAACTAACACACGAATGTACTCATCGCGTAAATCTTGCCATAACACATCTGTCACTTTAGGTTTTCCTTCAGTAAGGGTACCTGTTTTATCTAAAACGATAGCATTAATTTTCTTTGCTAGTTCTAAACTTTCGGCATCTTTAATTAAAATCCCATTTTCGGCACCTTTTCCAATTCCCACCATTATAGCTGTGGGGGTAGCTAGTCCAAGAGCACAAGGGCAAGCTATAACCAAAACAGTTACTAAGGATAAAAGTGCTTGTGTGAATGCTCCTTCTCCACCAAAAGCCATCCAAATAACAAAAGAAAGTATAGAAATACCAATTACGATAGGTACAAAAATCCCAGCCACTTTATCCACTAGTTTTTGAACAGGAGCCTTACTACCTTGGGCCTCTTGAACCATAGCTATGATTTGGGAAAGAACTGTATTCTTACCTATTTTTTTAGCTTTAAACAGAAAGCTTCCTTTTTGGTTAATTGTTCCTGCAAAAACCTTGTCATTAATCTGCTTCTCCACAGGAATAGGTTCACCACTCAACATGCTCTCATCTATAAATGAGCTTCCAGAAACGACGCTGCCATCAACAGCTATTTTTTCTCCTGGTTTTACGACTATAATATCATCGATTTGAACATCTTCGATAGGAACGGTTACTTGTTCATTCTGAGCATTCAATTTTACTACAGTCTTGGGTTGCAAACCCATCAACTTCTTTATAGCAGAAGAAGTATTTCCTTTTGCTTTTTCTTCTAACAAACGTCCGATGAGAATAAAGGCTACGATTACCGATGCAGCTTCAAAATAGACATGGGGCTCAAGCCCTCTACTAGTCCAAAAAGATGGATATAATGTATTAAACACACTAAATAAGTAAGCTACACCAGTACTTAAAGCCACTAGAGTATCCATATTCGATGTTCTATGCTTGGCTTGTTTCCACGCATTCGCATAGAAGTCTGTACCAAATCCAAATAAGACAATAGTGGAAAGTACCCACATAATGTAATTACCATAAGGCATATCCATATAAAACATACCTATAGTAGCTACTGGAATTGATAGGATCACAGCCCAAAGAGTTTTTCTCTTTAGGGTTTTAAACTTGGCTTCTCTTAATTGGTCAACAGCCTCACTATCTTGTTCTTCTTTGTTGATTATCAAACCATAGCCTGCCTCCTCTACTGCTTTTTGTAGATGGATAGGACTCGTTTCATCCGAATTAAATTCGACTTGGGCAGAAGTAGTAGCAAAGTTAACACTGGCTTTCACTACGCCCTTTTGGGTTTTCAATGTCTTCTCCACATGCATAGCACATGCAGCACATGACATATCTAGTACAGGAAAAGTTTCTTTTATCTTTGCCATAAGATTTACTATTTTTCTTATTTACAAAGATCAATAGAAGTAGAGTAAGAAGTGTTATATAATTTACTGATAGATTTATATCTTTCACACTTTATCTATCGTTTTACGATTTTCTAATCCATTTAACTTAAACTGTGATGGAGTTTTACCTGTTATCTTTTTAAATTGAGAGCTTAAATGAGCTACACTAGAATAGTTCATTTCAAAAGCAATCTCACTTAATGAAAGCTCATCATAAACCAAGAGTTCTTTTACTCTCTCTATCTTTTGAGCTATAAAGTATTTTTCTATAGTAGTCCCCTCAATCTCTGAGAAGAGATTGCTTACATAAGTATAATCCATGTGTAAACGAGCACCAATAAAATCTGATAGATTTGTTGTCAGTTTTACGTTTTTATAGATAAGCTCTACTATAGCGGTTTTAACCTGTTCTACTAAACGATTTTTTTTATCATCTATCAGTTCAAACCCAAGCTCTTCCAACCTTACCGACAATTTAGCAACCTCTTCGTCAGAAAGATTACGCTCCGTCTCTACTTTTCCTAGTTTTACAGAACAAATCGGTATTTGAAGTTTTTCAAATTCCGACTCAACAACCATTATACAACGAGGACAGACCATGTTTTTTATATAGATATTCATCTTGATTAGCTCTACAATTAATGTATAAACAAATGAAACAATCATTCGTTCTATCAAAGCTACTTAGAATATATCTAATTAACGATTATCCATAAAAAAAGAAGCTATCCTTTTTTATAGGATAGCTTCCATCGGTTCAAATAATGTTTTTTAAAAAATCAATCCACTAGGCTTCAGCTTTATGAATAGTTAGTTGAGGGAAAGGGAATCCAATACCTCTCTTATTAAACTCTTCATATATTTTTCTATTTGTTTCGAAATAAACACCCCAATAATCGGATGTAACCACCCAACCTCTTACAACAAAATTTACGCTACTATCAGCTAATTCGTTTAAAGCAACAAAAGGCTCGGGACTCTTTAATATTCTTTCATCAGAAGCTAAAATATCACGTATAGCTGCTTCAACTTCTAGATAATTTTCTCCATATTCTACTCCTATCACCCACTGAACACGGCGTGTTGATTGACTATTTACATTGGTAATAACACCACTACTAAGAGAACCATTAGGAATAAAAATCTCTTTATTATCAGGCGTTGTAATCACAGTATGAAAGATTTGTATTTCTCTTACTGTACCACTCACTCCTTGACAGTCAATAAAATCACCTACACGGAATGGTTTAAAAAGTAAGACAATCACTCCCCCAGCAAAGTTTTGCAAATTGCCTGATAAAGCCATACCGATAGCCACACCAGCAGAAGCTATTAAAGCCGCAAAAGACGTTGTATTTATTCCTAAAGCACTAACTACTGATACAATCAATAGTGTAAGCAATAAGATGTTTACTAGACTCATTAAAAAGCTTTTAACCCCTGGCTCTACTTTTCTTTTATTTAAAAATCCTCGTACTAATCTTTTTATAAGACTTATAAGAAATTTTCCAACAACTAAGACAAGTATGGCTATTAATATTTTTTCTCCTCCACGGATTAAAAAGTCCATAAACTTATCCCATAAAATAGATGTTGTTTCTGTACTAGCAGCAGAGCTTACTGCGTCTACTGTCTCTTCTAAAACCTCACTTGTTGATAATAGATTAAATAAAATCATCTTCTATAATAACTTATTAATTTAAAAATGTAGCTAATTTAAAATCCTGTATAATTACAAATTTAACCTTTAAGTTGAATAAACACCTAAAATAGGATCTATGTTTACTTTATTCCACAACATAGCTTAAACATTTAGTTTCTTTATTACATATTTATGGCGACAAGGCAATGAGCTCTGTATAGCATAGTAATAATAAATAGGTTTTCTCACTATTCTTTGGAATCTATCTTATTAAGAATTAATTTTGAATTGTCTCGTCCTAAATAAACGATACAGTTTATTACACAAATATAAATCATTAATCCAGTTGTAGAGATTCTTCTACAGCTGGATTTTGTTTTTTATACTTTTTTATTTTAATCTCTTGTTGTAGGTGCATT
>NZ_DYYK01000035.1:0-16173 GCF_020741705.1 Bacteroides coprosuis | reverse complement strand
TCTGCTCATGATGATAGCTTAACACCAGGAAAGAATAAGTTTGGCTTCGATAAAATAATTCTAGTATGCGATATTGATAATATTAAAAACATCTATCGACACCGTTATGGTGCAGAGGTGGACTTCAGTGGGTATATTGATAAATTCTACTCATCCACGATCTACTATTTTGATAATGCCGATATTGTAATAAATCAGCTACTTGATCTTTATAAGCGTGTATATTCAGATGTTAAGAATTATCCTGATTATCAGTACATCTGTCAAGATAAAAGATCAGCCCTAGCCGTTATTTTGAAAGATTTGATTCGTTATCGCATTATCAATATGCGAAATCTAATTATGGTATCAGATTGGGGCGTACTCAAACATAATGCAGGTAAACCCTATATTTACGACGTATTCGATTTCCTTTGCTTGCTTTTCGGTTCCATCGAGATGATGAGAGAAGGCATAAATAGATTAGCTAAGATATCTACTGTTCTACCAAAAGGGGAAGAAATAGAGCAGCTTATTATTAGTACGGTGCAGGTAGCCAATGGATGCCCACAAGTTGGTCCCAATAAAACAGAGTTTAAAGTGGATGATGCAGAGTCTATCTTTTACGTTCCTATGGTGCAAAGTAGTGATAATAATAACGGATTGTCTACTCGAATTGAGTTTAAAAATCCCAATAGAAGTGTAATCAATATCATTCCTTTGATTAAGAAATCTTTTGACTATTACTATAAAGATAAAACGAGAAAAAACAATATTGAAAATTAGTTTATAATTGCACTTAGAGGGGTAAAAAGCGAACTGAATATTTAGTTTAAGCGTTATCTTTATAAGAAGAATAGGGATTAGTCCAATTCTTCTTTCTAGTTACTCACTTTTTAAACCATCTACTATGTCAACTAAGATTGCAATCGTAATTTTTGCAGTGATGGTGTTACTCTTGATACCACTTGCTGTGCAAAGTATGTTAAATGGAGATACTAAAACCTTTGCTCTCTCTTTAATCTCAATTATTTTAGCCTTTGTTGCAGTCACCTGGATTGCTCGTAATAATAAGCGAAATCGAGATAAAAAGAAGAGATAGGCTTAATCTCCTTATGATGCTAAAACACATAAATGTACTTCAACTTGAATTATAAGTTGGGCAAGGATAAGTATAGCTCTGTAAAACCAATGCTTCGCAGAAAATATTCAACATCTTGATCTTCCATTTGCTTTTACACTCATTTCTGTATTCAGGATTATTGATAGATGAAGAAGGATAAATCGTAAGGAAAAACGCTGCTTTGCAATACAACTGATTCTGAGCAAAGACTCTATCCTGCAGAGATTCAGAATGAAAAGAAATCTGTTAAATATATTTTACAAAAAAGAAGTGTTTTATTGAACTCATTTCAGATATAAATGTTATCATTATAATAAATATTAGAAAACGAAATGAAAGAGTTTTCGTCTGTTTCCTTGAAATACTGTATATTAGGAGCGTTACTCTCTTATGAATTGGAAATTTAAATACAATTATTGACAAACAACCCTTTAATATTTATTTAGTAAATAAACAGTCTTATGAAAATTATACTCAATAATAAGCCCGTAGAGGTAAAAGAAGGCTCTTCTTTAAGTGACTTAGCGAGCCAACTTAATTTACCAGCACAAGGAATTGCGATTGCAATTGATTATAAGGTAATTCCACGTAATATGTGGGTAAATACTAAGCTGGAAGAAGATTTAGAATTAATGGTTATTGAAGCCGTATCGGGTGGATGATCATCTTCTTATAAACAGCTAGAGAAAACACTAACTTTTTAAAGTTCAGAGATTGAAAAATGTATCAACCTATTGAAAATTAACTATGAGTAAATTATATATTGCAGATAAAATATTTGAATCACGCCTGTTTTTAGGGACGAGTAAATTCAACTCGTATGAGCTAATGGGAGAGGCTATAGCTGCTTCTAAAACTCAGATGGTTACGGTTTCTATGAAACGTTTGGACCCCGATAAACCCCACAAAGATAGTATGATGAAGTATGTTCGTAAACCAGGGTTACAACTGCTTCCAAACACCTCGGGAGTACGAAATGCTAAAGAAGCTGTGTTTGCGGCAGAATTGGCTCGCAGTGCTTTTGAAACCAATTGGATCAAGTTGGAGATTCATCCAGATCCTACTTATCTGCTTCCCGACCCAATAGAAACTTATAATGCTACTGTAGAACTTGTACAAAAAGGGTTTGTGGTACTTCCTTATACCATCGCAGATCCTCTCCTTTGTAAAAGATTAGAAGAAGCTGGTGCTGCTTGTGTTATGCCTATGGCTGCACCGATTGGAACTAGTAAAGGAGTGTCCAATAAAGATTTGCTTCGTATGGTAGTAGAAACTTGTAATATCCCAGTTATTGTAGATGCTGGCTTGGGGGCTCCTTCGCATGCAGCCGAAGTTATGGAGATGGGAGTAGATGCGGTGCTGGTAAATACAGCTATTGCACGCTCTGGCAATCCCGTAGAGATGGCAAAAGCCTTTAGTATGGCAGTAGAAAGTGGAAGAATGGCTTATTTAGCAGAACTTACAGAACAACGAGATATTGCAGATTCTGGTAGTCCACTGACTTCTTATCGGTTGTAAAAAAGACCACATAATATAGATTTATATAAATGAAGATAACGTCTATAACGAGCAATGTTTGTTATAGACGTTTTTTTTGAATCACATTGTACTTTGAGTGTTTTCTACGACCTAACTCACTCAGGTACTATCGAATAAATGCCGTTTTTGAAAAGAGACGAATTTACTCTGACACCGACAAGACGATTGCATGTCGGTGTCATCGCATCATCATGTCGGTGTCAAGAGGATATCATGCCCTAGGCAAAATCTTTTTTACATCCCGAAGTGTAAGATGTTTGAAATCTTTTTTATTCTTCCAAAATAAAAGGTATATTTGTTGGTACCATATCAAGGGGTGCCTCTTTATGAGGCTGAGATTATACCCTTAATACCTGATTCGGATAATGCCGACGTAGGAATAGATAGTCGTAACTGATACATAGAAGAATTGAGAACTCGTAAGAGTGCATCGCTTGATTTGGTAAACCTAAAAGAGTAACCAAGCAAGCGATTTTTTTATGCTTTAAAAGTAGATGTATAAGCTGGGTTAACTCTCTATTTATTAACCTATCAAGCTAGATGGCTTGTAGTATAAATCTAACTCAATGATTGTTATTATCAACGACAAACCCTACGAGGTCAAGGAAAACTCCTCTGTAGCCGATTTGGCTAAACAACTAGCATTACCAGCTCAGGGGGTAGCAGTAGCCCTTCACTCCCATGTTATTCCACGCCACATCTGGCACCGAACGATGCTTGAAGAAAATGCAGAACTCTTAATTCTTCAAGCAGTTTCGGGAGGCTGATATGAAGTTAATATTAATAACTCCACCCCATTTCTTCCCGCAAGAGGCTGATGCTTTGAATTATTTACTAGAGAATACTTCTTTTAGATTACATATTCGTAAGCCTAAAGCGTCGAAAGATGCACTTGAAAAACTAATTCAGCAGATAGATGAGAAGTTTTATTCCCGTATTGTATTGCATGATGCCCACAGTCTTGCTCTGAAGTATCTCTTGGGAGGAATACATTTAAATAAAAGAAACCCCACAGCACCCGATAAGTATGCAGGAACGATAAGTAGTTCGTGCCATTCGTGGAATGAAGTACTAAGTTATAGAAATACTGTTAACTATTTATTTATAAGTCCTTTGTATGATAGTATTTCTAAACAAGGATACTCACAAGCCTTTACTGAAAGTCAGTTGCAAGAAGCCCAAGAAAAGGGTTGGATTGATCAACGAGTTATTGGTTTGGGTGGTATCGCTCCTGATAAAATACCTCTTTTGAAATCTTATGGTTTTGGAGGAGTAGCTGTCTTGGGCTATGTGTGGAAAGACTTTATAGAAACACTAGATTACTCATCTCTTCAGGCTCGCCTTAGAGCATGTGAAGATCAAATTCAGTTGGAATGATTCAATACAAACTCCCTAGATTATTATTTATAACACATCAAACTCCTCAATGTAGCTATTTACAATCTATTACGAGGGCTTTAGCAGGTGGATGCAAGTTTATCCAACTCAGGATGAAAGGTGCTGGTTATGATGAGATAAAGGAGGTGGTGCATCAAGCTCTGCCTCTCTGTAAAGAGCAAGGAGCACTCTTAACCATAGATGATCACGCAGAGTTATGCTTAGAATGGAATTTAGAAGGTGTACACCTCGGACTCAATGACATGAAAACCAGTGAAGCTCGTAAGCTGTTAGGACCCGATGTATTGATTGGAGGAACTGCTAATACTTTTGAGGATATACAGTATCAGATTGCTGAAGGAGTAGATTATATCGGACTAGGTCCTTATCAATACACATCTACCAAAACCAATTTAAGCACCACTCTAGGATTAAACGGATATCTATCTATTATACAGGAGTGTAGATTCAATAATATAGATATACCTATTTATGCAATAGGAGGGATAAATCAAGCAGATATTCCCGCTATTCTCTCAACGGGAGTATGGGGTATTTCACTTTCATCAGCCATCCTAAATGCTCCAAATCCCATAAACGAAACAACAAATATTATTCAAACTATTGATAAATCATTATGAAAGATTTAATTATTGCAGATAAAATATTCAAGTCTAGATTATTCTTAGGAACAGGAAAATTTAGCTCAAATGAAGTAATGACTCAGGCTATTCAAGCCTCCAAAACAGAATTGGTGACGGCAGCGATGAAACGTCTTGATCCCCACAAGAAGAAAGAAGATGATATGGTAAAGCATATTCAAACGACGAATGTGGGTTTGCTACCCAATACTTCGGGGGTACGGAATGCTAAAGAGGCTGTTTTTGCAGCTCAACTAGCACGTGATGCTTTTGAAACCAATTGGTTAAAGCTTGAGATTCATCCAGACCCTAGGTATTTACTTCCCGATGCTGTAGAGACATTAAAAGCTACAGAAGAATTGGTAAAATTGGGCTTTGTGGTACTTCCTTATATTCCTGCCGACCCTGTATTGTGTAAGCGACTAGAAGAGGTAGGTGCAGCTACTGTTATGCCTCTTGGCGCTCCCATAGGGAGTAATGGAGGGCTGAATACGAAAGAGATGCTACGTATCATCATCGAGCAAAGTAGAGTGCCTGTTATTATAGATGCAGGTATTGGAGCACCTTCTCATGCTGCAGATGCTATGGAGATGGGGGCAGATGCTGTCATGGTAAATACGGCTATTGCCATTGCAGGGAACCCTGTAGCTATGGCTAAAGCGTTTGCCACTTGCGTTGAGGGTGGTCGGTTGGCATACGAGGCTCAGCTGGCATCTCCCCAATTAGAAGCTACAGCAACTAGTCCACTAACTTCCTTTTTAATGTAATCTTAAAAGATAAAAACAATGGATTTTAATGATCTTATATCCCAATATAGTTGGGAAGATATTCAACATAAGATATATCGTTCTACTACTGAAGACGTGGAACGTGCCTTAAATGCTTCACATAGAAGTTTGGAACACTTCATGGCACTCATTTCTCCTGCTGCCGAACCTTATCTAGAACAGATGGCTCATTTAAGTAGATACTATACCCAGCAGAGATTTGGTAAAACAATTCAGTTTTATATTCCTTTATATTTGACAAACTCTTGTAGTAATCACTGCATATATTGTGGCTTTAGTTATAACAATGATATCAAACGGGTTATACTCAATGAGGAGCAGATTATGCAAGAGGTAAAAGCCATCAAGGCTTTGGGTGATTTTCAGCATATTCTACTTGTTACGGGAGAGAATCCCCGAGATGCAGGAGTTGAATACCTCGAAAAAGCCATTCGGTTAATTAAACCCTACTTTCAATCAATCTCCATAGAAGTACAGCCCTTAAAAGAAGAAGAATATAAACGCCTATGCGAGGCTGGTTTGAATGCCGTTTATTGCTACCAAGAGACTTATAATAAAGAACGATATAAAGTGTACCATCCCAAAGGTATGAAATCTAAATATGATTGGCGTTTGCAAGCTTTCGATCGAATGGGTAGAGCTGGTTTACATAAAATAGGACTAGGCGTATTGATAGGGTTAGAAGATTGGCGGACTGATGTGTTTATGATGGCTACACATCTTCGTTATCTGCAAAAACAGTATTGGCAAACGAAGTATTCTATTTCTTTTCCCAGAATACGACCTCATCAAGGAGAACATTTTCAGCCCAATGTAGTAATGCACGATAAAGAATTGGCTCAAGTACTGTTTGCTTTTCGTATTTTCGATCCTGATTTAGAGATCACGCTTTCAACTAGAGAAAGTAAGGAGTTTAGAGATAATATGGCTACCTTGGGCGTAACCTCACTCAGTGCAGGATCAAAGACAGATCCAGGAGGGTATGCCGTATATAAACACGAACTAGAACAGTTTATCATCAATGATGCTCGCACTCCAGATGAAGTGATGGCTATGGTAAAAAAGAGAGGGTATGAAGTAGTCTGGAAAGATTGGGACTTAGCCTTACAAACTGATTCATGAACTCATCACAATAGATTGATATAAAAGTATGGAGCGTTATAAGCGTAATGAATTAATTCAAGGAATAGGAAAAAAAGGGCAGCAAAAACTTTCTGCTGCTAAAGTCCTTGTAGTAGGAGCAGGAGGATTGGGCTCTCCTGTACTTTATTATCTAGCCGCTGCCGGTATTGGCACATTGGGTATTATTGATAGCGATAAAGTAGATGAATCCAATCTTCAAAGGCAGATTATTCACCGAACAGAAGATGTTAATCGGTTGAAAGTAGAGTCTGCTGCAGAAAAGATTCAAGCGCTCAACCCACTAGTAAAAGTAAATACGTATGCCGAGCGATTTACTCTGACCAATGGCAAATCTATTTTGCAAGAATATGATTACGTAGTAGATTGTTGCGATAATTATGCAGGGAAGTATTTAATTAATGACTTATGTGTTGAAGCAGAAAAACCCTATACGCATGGAGCTGTCTTAGCTATGCGTGGAGAAGTGATGAGCTATCAGCCAGGATATGCAGACTATCGCAGTGTATTTGAAAAACCACCCTTAGAAGGAACTTATCAAAGTTCGGATACAGTGGGGATATTAGGTGCTGTTGCTGGTATGGTGGGGTGTATTCAGGCTACAGAGGTCATTAAATACTTCACAGGAGCAGGATGTTTGATTCTGGATAGAATAGTCCTTATTGATGCTCGCACCCTGCAATTTCACTCTTTGCGAGTGAGTAGGAAATAAGAACAGAGAGTTATAGATATAAAAATAGCCTATCTAAAAAATTAGATAGGCTATTTTCTTTGTGACCGCGGTAGGATTCAAACCTACAACCTTTTGATCCGTAGTCAAATGCTCTATTCAGTTGAGCTACACGGCCTTTTTGTTCGACGTTTGCAAAGGTACTTACTTTTTATTTATGTGCAAATTTTTACGGAACTTTTTTTACTCTATAAAGCGGTAGTTGAAGAGTTGCCAACCGATGGATAAGCCTAAGTTCCATTCCTTGCGAGGTGAGCTATAATAGTTTACGTATGCCGATACAGAGCCAAAAGGCAGCTTTAAAATTAATGAGCTTTCTCCTAAGAATTCTGCCTTAGAAAACGATTTTCCGTAATAAGCTTGATTGTCGATGCCATTTTTGATTGGGGTAATTGGGAAAAATCCATACAACTCTGTCCTCCAATGAAGCATTTTACCCACCTGCCAAATGGGTTTAATACCAATTGCAAAATATTGATTAGCTCGGAAAGCTTCGTTATAAATCAACTTACTATGAGGAGTAGGAGCAAATATTCCTGCTTGCATCATTGTCGCTGTATAGTTTTTACTAAAGTTCCTTGATGAGTAGAGTGCATCTGCTTGCCATCCTAAAATAAATTTACCTCCCATATTGTGGTATTGTTCCCTTCGATAAGAGAGCTGTAGCCAACTATGGTTCTTTTCACTCTTTTCAACATCAGAAGTGGTACCGGGTTTAAAGTTTTCTTTTCCGGTGTATATCTGAGCGATTAATGACTCTTTATACCCTTCAGTGGCAAATTGTTTGGCATTGAGTGTATTACTTTTGATCCCTAGTGAACCTCCAAATAAGCGATAGGTACTTTTGTCTTGATTGTCGTTATCAAAATCAATTACTTTGGTTTGGTAGTACTGATCTCTCATTTTGGCAATACCTAAACTCAACTCAGCACGTTTACTGGTTAAGAAAGGAAGAGCTAATATCCCTTTTACAAAATACTCATCATTACTATTAAATACGGGGTTATAATCTCTACTGAAGAGCTTATCGTTCTTGAAATAATCAAAAGAACTAGCCGAAGCAATTAAACGGTATGATGTAGGTATTTTCGTTGGCATATCAATCTTTGCCATCAACTGAGCATTATTGTATACTTTTCCTAGTTGCCCGTCAAAACTAAATTCTTTTGCATAGTAGTTTAAGTTTTGATACGTGGCTCCCAAGTAAATCTGATTAGAGTTGGTTGTAGAGATGTTCCCACCAATACGGAATAAGAGGTTGTCTTGTAGCTGAACCTTTAAATGTAGGTCGTAGAAACCATCTGTAGGGTCATATACTGCATGAGGTATTACCTCTTGAATCATATTCCCCGATAAGAGTCTAAAATAACCACGTTTGATGTCTTCATAAGTGAGGAATTCTTCATTCTCAGCATGGAACTCTTTGCGGATGAAACTTTGTTGTTGAGCATTCGCACCATCAATGATAATATCTTTAAATCTCAATTCAGGTAGTTTGCTTTTGAACACCTTACGTTTCAGCATTATATTTTCGGCAGGGACTCTTCGGCTAATTCTAGTTTTTATCGTATCCATCATGCTTATGGTTTTGTCATAACCCACCTTGTCTAGTTCTGAAACTAAATGAAAGTCGAGTAGGCTAATGTCATCATAACGGAATTGGATTACTAGACCTAGGGAGTCTGGAATATTATAATCGGTCTTTTGCATCACCATATTATCAATCTGACTCATTAAGTCATCTTGCTTGGGTGCATCAGGATTCTTCGCCACTACACTTCCTAAGACAATATCAGGGTGATAATCTTTCATCATTACATCCACGGGGAAGTTGTTGTAAATACCTCCATCATAGGCGAGGATTCCATCAATTTCAATCGGCTTAAAGACAAAAGGGAAACTCATTGAAGCTCTTACAGCATCCCCTAAATCTCCTTTCCCCATAATAATCGGTTTCTTATTGTACACATCTGAGGCAATGCATTTGAAGGGTACAAACAGCTCATCAAAATTATTGCTACTATACGCAGTAGCCTGAGAGAACAATTGCATAAATGCAAGATTCATCTGTATAGGATCTACTACACTAGTAGGAAGGAACTGTGTTTTAACACGGATGGAGTCTTTAATAGACATCCTTATATTAATGAATTCGGGATTATCTCGGTTTTTTTTGAAGTAATAGATGTAATCGGGTTCCACCTGACCTGTGTACCAGCGTTCAAAATCACTTGAGCTTAATAATTCAACCATATCGTCGGGTGAATAACCCATGGCATAGAGTGAACCTATAATTGCCCCCATAGATGTTCCTGTAATATAATCAATAGGGATACCATTCTCTTCCAAAGCTCTAATTACTCCAATATGTGTTAATCCTTTTGCCCCACCTCCACTAAGCACCAATCCTACACGTTGGGCCTGCATCATTGGCATAAATCCTATGCAGCAGAGAAGAGTCAATATGAGTTTTTTCATACCTTACTATTCTTAAATATTTTAATACCTAAAATTACACCTATCAAAGATAAATATAAATGTTGAGTTCTCTTAATATTAGTAAATAAGTTGGAATATATCTGTTACAAGATTAAGTATTTTCTTCAAATGAGTGATTCAGAATGGAGTAGAGTTGATTTGAATCGGAGAGGGACATAAAAAAAGAAGGCTCCAATATGCGAGCCTTCTTTAATACGATCCTAAAAAACAACTTGTATTAGATCAAATCAATGCTTCTCTTTACAAAGTCGTTCAAGGCTTGTCCTTTTAACATATTATTCTGTAGTAGGGCAAGGTCAATTAATTGGCGAACCACCTTGTTGGAGCCTGCATGAGTAGCATATACAAGATCCTTTTTACCTTTTAATTCGTTTAATTTATCGTCTAAGTCTTTTAATTCATCTTTTTGAGCAGTAGGAATTTCTTCATCCTTCTTGCCTTCTTGATCTTTCTTCAGTTCGGCTTTGCGAGCTTCTGCATTCGAGAGTTCTGTTTGGATAGGAGCTACTTCAGCTTCACAAGATTTCTCAGTCTCTTCTAAAACAGTTTTCACTAATTCGTGGTCTGAGTTTAGAACGACGTTGAACATATTTGGCATTTCTCCGTAGAATCCCATTCCTGCTTGGATAGAAGCCATTTCTTTCATACGGCGCATATATTCACTCTGAGTAATTACTAGTGGAGCACTGTTTTCACCCATAGATTGAATCATTACGTGGAATTCTACTTTTTCCATTGCAGGTAACTGACTTTTAAATGTGGCAGTAAGAGCATCTACTTCTTTTGCTTCGAGAGCAGTTTGAATCTGTTCTTCCTTCACAATTAAATTGTCTATCACATCGGCATCAACACGAGAGAAGCTCGTTTTTTCAAACTTCTGTTCGAGTAGGTTGATCAAAGCAACATCTAGTTGGCCATCCAGAACTAATACGTTGTAACCCTTGTTCTGAGCTGCTTCAATAAAGCTATATTGTTCGTCTTTATTAGTTGCGTATAAGTAAATTAAGTTGCCGTTCTTATCTGTCTGATTCTCTTTTACCAACGTTTGATATTCTTCAAAAGTGTAGTATTTCTCATCGGTATCGCAGAATAGAGAGTACTTCTTAGCACGATCGAAGAAGTCTTCTTGAGTAAGCATGCCATAATTGATAAACAACTTGATGTCGTTCCACTTGCTTTCAAAGTCTTTTCTATCATTTTTAAAGATAGACTGAAGTCTGTCTGATACCTTCTTAGTAATATGAGAAGAAATCTTCTTCACATTGCTATCACTTTGTAGATAAGAGCGAGATACGTTTAGAGGAATGTCTGGAGAATCAATCACACCATGAAGAAGTGTCAAAAAGTCGGGAACAATTCCTTCTACTGAATCTGTAACAAAAACTTGGTTGGAGTAAAGTTGAATTTTGTTTTTACTCAAGTCAATATTACTCTTAACCTTAGGGAAGTAAAGGATACCAGTCAGATTAAAAGGGTAATCTACGTTCAGATGAATCCAGAAGAGGGGTTCATCCGACATTGGATATAGCTTTTTGTAGAAAGCAATATAATCTTCATCTTTTAGATCACTTGGAGTGCGTGTCCATAGTGGCTCTGTATCATTGATTACGTTTAATTCTTCTGTTTCAACTTCCTTACCCTCTTTCCATTCTTTTTTGTGACCAAAGGCTACTGGAATAGGTAAGAAGCTGCAATATTTGTGCAATAGGGTAGAGATTCTGCTTTCGTCTAGAAACTCTTCGCTTTCAGTATCTACATGAAGAACAATATCTGTACCTCTATCGGCTTTTTCAGTTTCTTCTAATGTATATTCTGGACTACCATCGCAGCTCCATTTTACTGCTTTTGCACCATCTTTGTGTGATTTAGAAATAAGATCTACTTGGTTGGCAACCATAAATGCAGAGTAGAAACCTAAACCGAAGTGACCAATAATGGCATTGGCATCATCTTTATATTTGTCAAGGAAATCATTTGCTCCTGAGAATGCAATTTGATTGATGTATTTATCAACTTCTTCAGCTGTTAAACCAATACCACGATCGGAAATAGTGATTGTTTTATTTTCCTTATCTAGTTTTACCTGAACGGTTAAATCGCCTAGTTCACCTTTGAATTCTCCAATAGAAGCTAGAGTTTTCAACTTCTGACTGGCATCTACTGCGTTAGAAACTAGTTCACGTAAGAAAATTTCGTGATCACTATATAAGAACTTTTTGATAATGGGGAAGATATTCTCTGTTGTAACCCCTATATTTCCTTTTTTCATGTCCATATTAGTTTATGAGTCTATATTCTTTTTTGTATGTATTTTATAAAAGACAAAAAAAATGCCAGACCCGAAAGTCTGACATTTTGTCTTATTGTTTTATATTCATATTCTAGCTTTTCAGAGAATAAATTACTCTGTGGGCTGAATAACCTTAAAATCTAGCTTCTTGCCCTCTTCTGTCGGTACGACTGTAATCGTGTCGCCCTTGGTTAATTTACTGGCAACAATCAATTCTGAAAGGTTATCTTCCAAGTGAGTTTGAATAGCTCTTTGTAGTGGACGAGCACCAAACTGAGGATCGTAACCCACTTTTGCTATAAACTCTTCAGCTTCGGGTGATACTTCGAGTGTATAACCGATCTTCTTCACACGACTGATTAGTTTCTTCACTTCTAAATCTACAATTTTTACAATAGATTCTTGATTCAACGGATTGAAAGTGATAATCTCATCAATACGGTTGATAAATTCGGGTGCGAAGGTTTTAGTTAGTGATTTTTTAATTACACTTTCAGCATATTCACTGTCTGATAAGTCTGTTTGAGTAGTGAACCCAACCCCACGACCAAATTCTTTTAATCTACGTGATCCCACATTAGAGGTCATAATGATGATCGTGTTTTTGAAGTCAACTAATCTACCATTACCATCGGTTAATCTACCTTCGTCCATCACTTGAAGTAATATATTAAATACTTCAGGGTGTGCCTTTTCTATTTCATCTAATAATACAATAGAGTAGGGACGACGACGAACTTGTTCCGTAAGCTGACCACCATCTTCATATCCCACATAACCAGGAGCAGAACCCACTAGTTTAGATACAGAATATTTCTCCATGTACTCGGTCATATCTACACGAATTAAGGCATCTGTTGAACCAAACATTTCTCTAGCCAACTCTTTTGCAAGGTAAGTTTTACCTACACCTGTTGGACCTAAGAATAGGAATGTACCTGTTGGCTTGTTGGGATCTTTTAATCCTACACGGCTACGAAGAATAGCTTTGGTAATTTGATCTACAGCTTCATCTTGAGCAATTACTTTGCCTTTTAAATCATCACGTAGAGCAACTAACTTTTCTCCTTCAGCACGAGCCATTTTATGAACAGGAACACCAGACATCAATGAAACGACAGCTTCAATATCGGATGCATTTACAGTTTCACGATTTGTTTTCATTTCATTTTCCCAATTTTCCTTCATAGATTCCAATTGAGCTTGAACTTTTCTTTCTTGATCTCTGTAACTAGCAGCCAATTCAAAGTTTTGAAGTTTTACAGCATCTGTCTTCTTATTCTTTACTTCTTCTAATTTTGCTTCTTGTTCTTCAATTTCTTTTGGAACGCTGATGTTTGTTAAGTGAATGCGAGCACCCGCTTCATCCAAAGCATCAATGGCTTTATCTGGGAAGTAACGGTCGTTTATATATCTATCTGTTAGGTTTACACAAGCCTCTAGCGCTTCATCTGTGTAAGTAACATTGTGGTGATCTTCATAACGATCTTTAATATTGCGCAAGATTTGAAGTGTTTCGTCGAGTGTAGTGGGTTCCACTATAATCTTTTGGAAACGACGTTCAAGGGCTCCATCTTTTTCGATGTTGGTACGATACTCATCTAGCGTAGTAGCACCAATACACTGTATTTCTCCTCTTGATAAGGCTGGTTTAAGCATATTAGCAGCATCCATAGAACCTGCAGCCGAACCTGCACCCACAATGGTATGAATCTCATCTATAAATAAGATTACATCGGGGTTCTTGCGTAATTCGTTTAAGATAGATTGAATACGTTCTTCAAACTGTCCACGGTATTTTGTACCTGCTACAACAGCAGTAAGATCAAGGGCTACCACACGTTTATCAAATAAGATACGGGATACCTTTTTTTCTACGATACGCAAAGCCAAACCTTCTACAATAGCCGATTTTCCAACACCTGGATCACCTATTAATACAGGGTTGTTTTTCTTTCTACGGCTAAGGATCTGTGCCAAACGTTGAATTTCTTTTTCACGTCCTACCACAGGATCCAATTTACCACTGGCAGCAGCTGCGGTCATATCTGTACCGAAGTTGTCTAGCACTGGGGTATCATTGGTACTCTTACCCGAGGTTGTTTTGGTCTGTGTACTATGACTAGATGAACTACCATCATGATCGCCACTACCAAAAGGAGGAGTGAAATCATC
Organism: Bacteroides coprosuis; assembly: GCF_020741705.1. NCBI lineage: Bacteria > Pseudomonadati > Bacteroidota > Bacteroidia > Bacteroidales > Bacteroidaceae > Bacteroides > Bacteroides coprosuis. The sequence goes on along the minus strand of NZ_DYYK01000035.1, from coordinate 1,892 downwards.
TTCTTCATCCTCGTCTTCTGGAAAATCCATACCTGCCTTAATGTCAGGGGTTACTTTGAGTAACTCATTGTAGACTTTTTCGTAATCTATATTGTCTTGTTGTAACATTCTTGCTGCTAAATTATCTTTTTCACGTAATATTGCCAATAGCAGATGTTCTGTATCAGCTGTTTCATTATGTTGAGCACGAGCCTCCAATATACACATTTTAAGTATTTTAGAAGCTTCAGCAGATAATGGTACATCTGCATTCGGCAGTAACAAGTTGTCCTTGTATCTTCCCAAAATTTGCTCTAAACTTTCTTTCACCTGTTCGATATCCACACTTAGGTTGCGAAGTATATGAATAGCCTTGCCTTCACCATCTCGGATGATTCCTAAAAGTAAATGTTCAGGTCCTATATAGTTGTTGCTCAAACGATTCGCCTCCATTTTACTGTTGATAACAACATTGGCTACTTGTTTTGAAAACTGACTCTTCATTTTAAATCTCCCTTTCTTAAACTTGAAGTTTTTATAACTTGCAAAAGTATATCATCTATTTGATAAGATGTTTATATATACTTTGTTCATTAACTACTATATATACAACAAATGGTATGCCACTATGGTTGTATGATACGAATTCTTCTACTTTTGACTAATTAATCTACTCCAAACTCTCATAAACAAAGAACTATTCTATATTCTCCATTCTTTACAGAAGGTTTAATAAATGTAAATAAATAGTTTCTCTTTCACGTAAAATTATTCGTTTTTTTAATTCTTTACTATCCGAAAGCTAGGAATAAAGATCCTTTTTTGAAAAGAAATGAGCGTAATTAATAAAATATTTCATTAAAATATGTATTAACGAAATGAGGGGCTACAATACCGTTTCATTCTGTTAGCATTCATTTTAACATTTAGTCTAAGGAGATACTTTCCAAATCTTCGGGTACAAAAACTTTTCCATCAAAGACCGTGTGCTGCTTCTTGCATATAGGTTTGCTTTCTTGTGGCTATGGTGTCTTCTTCGGTATGGTAAAATATAAGGTGAGATACCCCCAACTCTTGTGCATTTGTGGAAGCATCAATCACAGTGCTATGATACTTTTCTCTCGGATTGTATTTTTCTGCATCACTCTCTAAGCAAAATGCTTCGCAAATTAGCCAATCCGATTTTCTTACATATTGAGCTGTTTTTGCATTGAAGCCTTCATATCTCAAGGAACTTACAATTTATTAGGTGGGTAAGAACTCAAATGCCCCTCTATCCTTAAACAAAGAATTAAGGGGTTAAATTAATCAGCTTTATCCTTTAAAAGCAAGAAAAATTTACAATCGAGTGTCTAAAGAATAAGCCGTACAACTTATGAATGTGGCAATCAAGATCTATCTGTTAGAGAACTGTTAATCTAATATTTTTTATAAAATAGTTATAATCAATCAGATATATCATAATTTTAGTTAAAATTAACTACCTTTAGAGATATAGAGATTTCTATGCCTATAAATAATCAATATTATGAAAATAAAGACTGCGTGTGAAAATTGTTTACCTATAAGTTTTAAGGCATTCAAAAAGATTCTTATTCTTATGGTTATTCATCTATTCTTTATATCTCCTATCTCGGGGCAGATAATTGATATAAAAGGTCATGTTGAGTTACAAGACAATCTATCAGATCCCATTTATACAGTAGTTGCTTTAAGATCTGATTCTTCTATCTATAAAGGAAGCGTATATATGGATTCTGTCTTTTCAATGAAGTTGGAAACTGATAGTTTAATTGGTCTGCAATTTTCAAGTATGGGATATGAAGCTTTATTCTATGAGAGAGATAATATTATATCTGCTATAAAGAATAAGACTGCTAATTTGGGGACAATCAGTTTAAAATCAAATTGTA
>NZ_DYYK01000034.1:0-12704 GCF_020741705.1 Bacteroides coprosuis | reverse complement strand
AACGATTAATGGTGCTAAATGAAGGACATTGTCCTCCACTAAGCTACATATAATGAATGTTCTCATCTAAACATTCAGCTATCTTACGACAAGAATAAACATTATTCATATAAGCATAGAAAACGACTTTTAAAAGTATGCGAGGATTGTAAGGGCTAGTGCCTCCTGCTTGGTACTGCTTAATTAAGTCTGTTAGATCCAAATCATCTACAATAGAATTAATTAGTCGTAATAGAATGATTTTCACCTATATGTTCATCTAATCGAGTGGGAAATAGGTAGATTTGGTTTTTCCATATTCCTATTCACGTAGGTTATAAGTTTTATTTTACAGATGATATGAAGTTGAATCTAAGTGCTGGTCCATTCATAGCTTTTGGTTTGGGAGGGAAAGCCAAGGAAGATGGTGAAAGTTATGATGTTTTTGGTTCAGATGAAGGCTTTAAGCGTTTTGATTTTGGTCTAGGTTTAAAAGTTGGCTTGGATATCAATAAAATCAATGTTCACATGGGGTATGATTTCGGCCTTATTAATGTGCATAATACTATGAATGATATACATACTAGAAACTTTTATATTGGATTAGCGTATAATTTCTAATATATATTACATAGATAGTTAAGGCACTCTTGTTTTATAACGTAGCAAGAGTGCCTTTTTATGTCTGATAATGTGTAGTATAAGTTTCCCCACTTTAATCATCATTGTAGAATATTTACACTATACATCACGGGATATGTGTGGATATACTCTACATGCTTGAAATGGCGTGGTTATCTATTGTTGAGTATAATATGAAGATAACCAATGCTTTAATGCTGTTTTGCCTCTTTGGCACACATTTTGATTTATATATAGTGGATAATGAAAGCAAGTATCCGTAATAACATTAGGCCCATTCTCGATGGGGTATCGATAGGGGGGGTAATGATAGATTAGTTTAGTTAGTTATAAAAAGGGAGTCCGTGAGGATTCCCTTTTTGGGTTTATTAAAGTTTGAGGAGAGTGAACTTTATTTTGTTACTGCAACTCTTTTATTTAAAGATTCAATAAGTATTTGCCTTCATTAGAATTTGGTATCAGAGTACAATTATCTTTAAAAATGCCATAAATAGAAGAACCAGCTCCCGACATTGATGCATAGATTGCTCCTGCTTGATAGAGTTCTTCTTTGATTTTCCCAAGTTCCGGGATTTCTTTAAAGATACTTTCTTCAAAATCGTTAGCCATCCATTTATGCCATTGTGCGATGGGTTTTTGAATAATTTCTTTTAGATTGAGTTCAGGTTGATGAGGCTTGATGTTTGAAAAAGCCATAGCTGTAGAGATAAATACATCTGGCTTAATAAGAAATATTTGGTAGCCCGATAGATTAAGTTCAATAGAGCTGAATATATTCCCTATACCTTCGGCAAATGTGGGCTTGTTTTGGATAAAAAAAGCACAATCTGCCCCTAGCTTTGCAGCATGTTCTTCCAACTCTGTTGTTGTGAGGTTCAGTTCGAAGGTGTCATTGAGCAGTTTGAGCATAAAAGCTGCATCTGAAGAACCACCACCCAAGCCTGCACCAGATGGAATGTTTTTATGTAGGTAGATGTGGATCGGAGGTAAATTATATTTTTCTTTTAACAGAAGATATGCTTTTACTACTAAATTATTTGCTAGATTACCCTCTATTGGAATACCACTTATGGATAATTCAAACGGTTTTTCTGTATGATCTAAAACTTCAATTTCTAATATGTCTTCAAGTGGAATAGGGTAGAAAATAGTTTCCAGATTATGGTATCCATCAGCACGTTTACCCACTATATTCAGACCTAGATTTATTTTTGCATTAGGAAATGATATCATTTTAATGTTTTTGCAGGGTTTATAGATTACAAAGGTAATATAGAATTTCCAGAGAGGAAGCTCAGAGCCCAAAAAATATATGGCTTTCAAAATGTTTGTGAAAACCTTTAATGTTCAGTTGATAATTGGTAAATTCGGCTGTATCTTTGCAATCCCTTTTTTAGAACTCTAAGAAGGGGTTCACTTTCTAGTAATATAATTAATATAGGAGAACTTTATATGTCCGATACAAGAATGTATAAGCGTAAACAAGAAAAGGATGCTCAACCTTTAGCTGATTTTGGGAAGATTCAACCACAAGCTCCCGAGTTAGAAGAGGTAGTACTGGGTGCTCTGATGATTGAAAAAGATGCTTATTCACTTGTTAGTGAAATTCTACGTCCTGAATCTTTTTATGAATACCGTCATCAGTTAATTTATGCTGCAATTACAGACTTGGCAATGAACCAAAAGCCTGTAGATATTTTAACAGTCAAAGATCAATTAGCTAAAAGGGGAGACTTAGAGGATGCGGGTGGACCATTTTATATTACCCAATTAAGTAGTAAAGTGGCTTCTTCGGCACATATTGAATACCATGCTCGGATTATTGCTCAAAAATATTTAGCTCGTCAACTGATTACTTTTACTAGTAATATACAAACAAAAGCTTTTGATGAGACTATCGATGTGGACGACTTAATGCAAGAGGCGGAAGGTAAGCTATTTGAGATTTCTCAAAGGAACTTAAAGAAAGATTATACTCAGATTAATCCTGTCATTGCTGAAGCCTATGAGATTTTGCAGAAAGCTGCTGCTCGTACAGACGGTTTAAGCGGTTTGGAGAGTGGTTTTAATAAATTAGATAAGATTACATCTGGATGGCAGAACTCCGATTTAGTTATCATCGCTGCTCGTCCTGCAATGGGTAAAACAGCGTTTGTCCTTTCTATGGCTAAGAATATTGCTGTTGATTTTCAAGAACCTATAGCTCTATTCTCTCTGGAAATGAGCAACGTACAGCTTATTAATCGTCTTATTGTAAATGTGTGTGAAATTCCTGGAGAAAAGATAAAGAGTGGTCAGTTGGCTTCGTATGAATGGTCACAGCTTGATTATAAAATAAAAGATCTTTTTGATGCTCCTCTCTATGTAGATGATACTCCTTCACTTTCAGTTTTTGAATTAAGAACCAAGGCAAGACGCTTGGTTAGAGAACACGGAGTAAAAATGATTATCATTGACTACTTGCAGTTGATGAATGCGAATGGAATGCAGTTTGGAAGCCGTCAAGAAGAGGTGAGTACTATTTCTCGATCTCTAAAGGGTTTAGCTAAGGAGTTGAATATACCTATAATAGCTCTATCACAGTTAAATCGTGGAGTAGAAAGCCGTGAAGGTATTGATGGAAAACGTCCACAGTTGAGTGATCTTCGTGAATCTGGTGCAATTGAGCAGGATGCCGATATGGTTTGCTTCATTCACCGCCCTGAATATTATAAAATCTTTCAAGATGAAAAAGGCCATGATTTACGAGGTATGGCAGAGATTATTATAGCCAAACACCGTAATGGTGCAACAGGTGACGTGCTTCTTCGATTTAAAGGAGAGTATGCGAAGTTCCAAAACCCCGATGATGACATGATTATCCCTTCTCCTGAAGCACCTGCTATGTTGGGATCGAAAATGAATCAAGTTCCCGAATCTCAAGCTCCACATCCGGCAGAAAGTGCCACTACTTTCTCTACAGATAATGGACCACTACCTTTTTAAATAATTAAAATTTAAATATTAAAAAGAGATTACTTCTAATTAGAAAGTAATCTCTTTTTTTGTGACAGTTATGGAGAGTCGGTTGTTAGTCCTATTTGTTTACTTATATTATCTATTAATGCAATAATTTTATATAAGTGGTATGTATCTATTCTTATTTATGCTAATAGAAAGTATGTTTATTTAACATTTTATTTGTTTAAAATTAGTGTTTATTTAATTTCTTTTGTATATTGCGAGTAGATATTCAAAAAGTATGCAATACTAACTAGATATTTAATATATTTTCACGTTGCCTTAGCGTAGGATAAACGTTTTAATAGCAGCTAACAGCAACTTCGTCGTAGCTTTAATAGTTACGTCTGTATAGTTTTATTTCATTAGATTATCTTAATTAAGTTGTTTGTAATGTTTTGTGGAAAAGTTACCAGATCGAAATGCGTTGTTAGTTGCTCACCATCTATTTTCTTGTGATAAGACAGTCTTTGGTGATATTTGGTAGCTTTTAAGTCCCCTTCTTATTATCCGTGAGAAGGGGACTTTTTCATTTTATTAAGATCGTATGGAGTTACTCAAATCTTTAATTCTATTCTATGTAATCAAGCATGCCTTCTACTTTATCTATGAGATAAAAGAGAGAAATGAGCAGTGTTGTATTTCTATTTTCTTCTATTAATTGGCATGTGTAATCAAATCTTTTGTTTGTTTGGGCTATTATCAGAGTATTGAAGTTTTATTCTACAGAATCTTTATTTTCTGGCTTAATTCCTCTTTTTCTCCATATAGCATTTAGTGTGAATAAAAAGGCTATAAAAAGAACGACACAAGGAACACTTGATTCTCTATAAGAATGAAATTCTAAAGCTCCTGTTATTTCTAAAATAAGATACCCCACAACAAAGAAAAGACACATAGCCAGTAATGTTGCAATTATTTTGGGAAATATTGATTTCATAGGGCTGATTAAAATTTATATTTGCTTACTTCTAATATACAGCTTATTTATGAAAAGAATAATTATGTATGACTAATAAAAGCCAATAGATAGTTATATTGGCTTTTATTAGTTCTTTATATCTAAATAATTACAAAGAGTTTACAAAAATACAATTAAATCGGGGTAATAAAAGAATAGAGGTAGTACTGAAAAAATATAATTAAGACATTTATACTAAGTGAGAAATGAAAAGTTTACAACTTATAACTACTTCATTTGGTATTGATCAATTAATCTTTATTGTAAGCAAACAAATTTTTCAGTTATGTAGATCAATATTTGGAACACGATCAATACTACCTCTATTTAGTATATAAACATCTCAATATTTAAAATAGTTCACTCCTAAAGTGTTAATAATTAGATTCATTTTAAGGATTATAAGAGGGCTTATTAAATGTGAGATAAATTCAGTTTTTATTGTAGTAAACTTAGGTGTTCTAAAGTGAGGGTTTTGTTTTTTATTAGATTCTGATAGAACACTTTTCAGGGTTTTAGTGTTGAGTAATTATAATAGAATCTATTGTTTAACTTGTATAAGGAAATGCATATACACTTTTATCTGAATATGTTATGGATAATATTTATCAGTAGAAGTGGGTTTATAGGTGATTTCTTTTACTAATAATAAAATTAATATGTCATTTATTTGGTTCATTCTGATAGGAGCATTAGCTGGTTATCTAGCTGGAACTTTCATGAAAGGTGGAGGTTTAGGTTTTATTTGGAATTTAATATTAGGTGTTCTTGGTGGAGTAGTAGGAGGCTGGGTGTTTGGTCTGTTAGGACTTTCTACTAATGGTGGACTAATTGGTAGTTTGATAACATCAGTAGTTGGAGCTGTTCTGCTACTTTATATTGCCAAGCTGATAGCTAGAAAATAAAAAAGGAGATAGAAATGATCTTGTTGTGGTATATCTGTATAGGAATTAGTGTTGGTCTGCTTATGGGGTGGATTTTCTACGAAAAGGGTTATGTAATGATGGCTGGAATAATCACAGCTATTCTAGGCTCTTTAATAGGAAGTGGGCTCTTTCAGCTATTTTCCGATTCGTTGGTGGGAGGTCTGATTTTTGCCACTCTCGGTGCAGTTCTCGCTGTTTTTATAGGAATTGCATTACTGATTCACTATGTGCGAAAGAATAAGCCCAACTAAAGATTAATTTTCAAAGAGTAAGGCTATTTACATAGCTTGTTTAAAAGAGTTGCTTGACCAATGAAGCAGCTCTTTTTTATTAAAAAGGTTGAAATACTTAATTTATTAATCAGGAATAATTATATTGTAATTCTACTTACTTTTTAATTGATAAGCCCTTTTGGAGAGGGGAGTGTTAAAAGATACTTATGGATAATTTTGTGGCGATAGATTTTGAAACAGCAAATGCCAATCGTTCTAGTATTTGCAGTGTCGGTATTGTTATTGTGAAGAATGGTGAGGTAGTCGATCGTTTTTATCAGCTGATACGTCCTATTCCTAATTTTTATACGTATTGGAATACTCGTGTTCATGGTTTAACCGATTATGATACGGCTATGGCACCCCGTTTCCCTGAAGTATGGTCTTCTATAGCACCTAAGCTACAGGGGTTGCCACTTGTTGCGCATAATAGTGCCTTTGATGAGAGTTGTCTCAAAAAAGCCTTTGAAGCTTATCAGTTGATTTATCCCAATTACATTTTCTACTGCACACTTAAAGCCTCGCGAAAATCTCTTCCTCGGTTAATTAATCATCAATTAGGTACGGTGGCTTCTTGCTGTGGATATAGTTTACAAAACCATCACAATGCCTTGGCCGACGCAGAAGCTTGTGCAGCTATTGCAATTAAAATCTTAAAATAATACTCAAGAGTTGAATAACTCTTTCCAGCTTTTATTAGAAAACTCTTTATGTTCTTGATTGAAAAGAACGAGTAATACTAGGATATTAGCCATAAATATATCTGCACTACTGATAGCTACTATTTCTATGTCTGACACGTTGCTCATAATACGAGGTGCTACAAAGAATGTAAATAGAGACGAAAGACCGAATATAACTATCCCTATTTTTAAATCATTGCATTTATACAATAATTTCTCTTTCTTGAATAGTAAGAGATAAATTGAAACGATAAGACCTATTCCTATAAATATTTGAGAGGTAGGAAATAATAGGTTTGTAAAAAAGCCACAAATGAGAGTTGTGCTCAATATGATTGCTCCCCCAATCTTGCATACATTTTGTGAATTCATAGTTTGATTAGTTTGTGTTATATAATACGGGCAAAGTATGAAATTATTTGGCAGTAAACAATAGTTTCCTTAAATAAAATAATTGTGCTTTTATGACTGTTTTTTAAGTAGTCTGTATTCTTGCAAACAGACTACTTATGTTAAATTTATTTAAACACATAAAGTCGTGTTTTACCTTAAAATGATTATTGAGGTTATTTTCTATCTATAAGATGTGTTATGTCTTTCTTTTTTAGCTTTTTGATTAATGAGTGTTTAGAATCGTTAAATGGGTTGTGATGCTTTATTAATCACTATTATAAGTATGTACTAGCTCCTTATATTAGGTTTAAAATAGTTAGTTAAATCCTAATATAAAGATTTATGTGAAAAAGTGTAATTGATTGATAAATTGTATTATTTTTGTATATATATGATATAAAGGAAAGCCTTCGGGATTCCTGCACAAAATTTTAAAGGTATGAATCTAGTCTTTAATATTCCGTGGGAAAGCTTTCTAAGCTTAACAATTGTCCACTTTTTTGCAGTAGTGTCTCCTGGACCTGCACTAATAGTCTTAATGAATATTAGTATGAATAAGGGGAGGCGTATTGGAAATTATTGTGCTTTGGGAGTTGGAGTTGGCATTGGCCTACATCTACTCTATACATTTCTAGGCTTGGCACAGCTTATTGGGTCTACTGCATGGTTGAGTCGATCTGTTATATTAGTAGCTTTAGCCTATTTTTCTTATATATGCTGGGGATTGCTGAATTCAAAAAAGGAGCAAGAACAAGTTCAGCTACAGATGCAAGCAACAACGAATAAGGATGCGTGGTCTGCTTTTACCCAAGGCTTTATTGCTTGTGCTATAAATCCCAATGCTATTGTTTTTTCAATAACTATGTTTGCACCAATAATAGATCCTAGTTGGTCTTTTTTCTCTTGTTTTGTGATGCTTATATGGTTAATATTTAATTGCTTCCTTGTATATGTAGGTTTTAACTTGGTATTTAGCAGTCCTAAGATATCTGCTTCTTATTTTAAGTATCGACATATTATAGATAGGCTTATTGCATTATTCTTCTTGTATCTTATTGTCTGCTTTGCAGCAAAATTATTTCCTCCTGAATGGACGGAATCATTCTCTGGATTATTATATTTCTAAACAGCCATCATAGTATTTACAGCTATGATATAAAAAGTAATCATGGTTAATAACAGATATCCCGACAATTTTGTCGGGATATTTTATTTTCATTCGGTAAATAACACTAAGTCAATTCTTTTATAGGGCAAAATATTATATATATCTTTGGTTAAGAAACACACTTAATGATAATATTACTAAGGTTATGAGAAACGTTATAGGAATAGATCTTGGTGGAACTTCAATCAAGTATGCCCTAGTTACCGAATTGGGTAAAGTATTGTATGGCTCTGAAGTTCCCAGTAAAGCAAACGAATCTGCAGATAAAATTATAGAACAAATAAAACTTGCAATTCAAGATGTGCTCCACTTTTCTGAGCAGAAAGATATTAAAGTTTATGGTATAGGTATTGGCTCTCCAGGCATTATTGATACAGTTACAGGAACAGTCATTGATAAAGCTGAAAACTTAAAAGGTTGGGAGAATATTCCTTTATCTCAGATATTAAAAAAAGAGTTTAATTGTCCTATTTATATGGATAATGACGCCAATGTGATGGGGCTTGCTGAGGCTGAATATGGTGCTGCTAAAAACTGTACTGATGTAGTTTTCTTAACTATAGGCACGGGTATTGGTGGTGCGTTGATCATAAATGGTAGTTTATATGGTGGTTATCGCAACCGAGGAGGGGAATTAGGTCATTTCCCTTTAATTGCTAATGGCGAGGCTTGTAACTGTGGTTCTGTAGGATGTTTTGAACAATATGCCTCTACTACGGCTCTTATTAGAAGATATAAGAGAAGATTAACAAAAGCAAATAAGCCCATTCCTGAGCATGTTGATGGCAAGATGATTGTTGAGAAGTTTAAGGAAAATGAGTCAGAAGCTGTAGAATCACTAACTGAGCATTGTGATTTTATTGGTCATGCGATTGCTGGATTCATCAGTATTTTCAGTCCTCAAAAAGTAATTATAGGAGGTGGAATAACCGATTCGGGTGAGTTTTATATTGAAATGATCAATGCCGCTGCACGAAAATACAGTATGAGTGGCAGCAATTTTGGTACAAAAATAGAGAAAGCAACATTAGGTAATCAAGCAGGGTGTTTAGGTGCTGCTAGCTTGGTATTTACTGCCTAGATTTTATAGAAATACAAAAGAGGGGTTGTTCTTATAAAAACAACCCCTCTTTTAGGTCTTATTTTTTGCTGCTGAATGCATGAAGTGTCGAAGTAACACTTTCTTTATTGAGGAAGAACACTTTTGCTTTTACTGTTTGGGCTAAGCACTTGATGGGCTCTGTCCATTGTTCAGACTTGGCATTGGGTTCTGTTCCGTCTGTGGTATATCTTATGATAGCTCCTGTTAGTGGAGAGTTTAGATATAGCATATTGTCTTTCAGTAGAATTCCTGCATGTGGTATTCTGTAATTTGCTTTTATACTATTGAGATAAGGAAACTCTTTGGTACTTATTCTTTTGTAGAAAGATGATAAATCCTCATAATATGCTGCTCTTTCTGCTTCTCCTTTTAAATATTCCCATTGAGGATGTGCATTCCAACCTCTTTCTACCAATCCCAAAATTTTAGGGAACACATAATACTCTACCCATTCTTGGCTGCGGATGGTTTCAGAAAAGAGTTGAGCTTGAATACCTAAAATATTCTCTTGAGCTTCTTTCTGTAATTTTACTTTTCCTTCATCAGCGAAATCTACTTGTACACTATCTCCATTTAGTTTTGTTCTGGCAGATTTATAGATGGAGAAAGGGAGCATAGAAAATGCTTTTGTTTCATCTACATATCCCGCCCAGGATAACCCTCTTTCTTCTGGATGTGGAGAATAGGCTAAGTCTAAGTAGAAGTTGTTTACATTACAAAGCACCACTTTGTATCCGTTGTTGGCAATAGAATAGGGGATGATGTCACTATGATATTCAGGAACGGTATTCCAACAATAAACAGCATCAACTACTTGAGTTAACTCTTTATCTATTTCTTTCGGGTTGTGAAGTGCTACCTCTTGCCAACCATCAAATTTTAGTCCTTTTTGAGCTAAAAGAGTAATCGCTTTTTGGAAGAAATACTCTGATAACTGTTTCGTGTCTTTTAAATTCTCTTTTTGCATTAGTGTTTGTGCCAAGGGCGAACCTAGCCAAGCACCTTTAGGTACTTCATCTCCTCCAATGTGAATGGAAGGAAGTGTTAGTCCTGCTTCTTGATACATTATTGCGATCTCAGAAAACACCTTATCTATAAATGTATAGGTAGAAGGTAAGGCTACATTCATTACATTATCTGTATAAGCTTGTGCCGATCTGTATTCCGACTTATCTTCAAAGTCGCAAAGTAGATATTCTTTAGCTTTGGCTGGGTCGGTATCTATATACTTGTCATATCTTGCATTCATGGCAACAATAGCTGCTCTAGAGTGCCCAGGACAATCTACTTCGGGAATAACACGGATGTGTCTAGCAGTGGCATATTGAAGTAAATCAATGAATTCTGCTTTGGTGTAATATCCGTTGCCCGTAGTTGCACCATTGGCATCAAATGCACCGTCGTAACTAGGATATAAGTTATTATTTTCATTTAGAGTATGACCTCTACGTGCACTGACACTCGTCAACTCTTCTAACCCAGGTATTTCTATTCTCCAACCCTCATCATCTGTAAGGTGTAGATGAAGAACATTTATCTTGTATGAAGCTAAAATATCAATTAGTTTTTTGACATTGTCGATAGTGGTAAAGTTTCTAGCTACATCTAGCATTTGTCCTCTATATACTAAGTCGGGATAGTCTTCGATACTAACACATTCTAATCTATAAGGAGCTGTTTGCCCTTTGAAGAGAGCCAATAATGTTTGGCAACCGTTAAACACACCATGAGCATTGATTCCTGATATTTCGATACCCTCTGAGCTCACTTCAAGTTTGTACTGTTCTCTATTTTTATGCATAGGGGCATTGAGATGAGTTAGCTTGATGGTAGTTGATGAAGAATCAACGACTTGAATGCCATATATCGTACTTAGTTTTTCTTGAAGAAGTTTTGCTTCGTTCTTAAAAATATCTTCGTAAACAAGAGATATTTCATGGGTTATATTTACTTGTCCCTCTTGCTTTATTGCCTTTTTTACAGACGGAAGGATATCATAATTATTGAGTTTACTCTTTTTGTCAATGCGTTCGTTGTGGGTATAAATTCTATTGTAGTCTATATGCTCGTAGTTGGTGCTGTGTTGTGTGCATTCTATTTTATAAGGAACATGTAAGGGAGATTGGTCCTCTTTGTTTTTTGTCCAATAGAATCCCTCTGGCTGATGGGATACGTTGGGTACGCCAGATGAAGTATAGTAGGTTATCTGAATTGAATCTCCTGGGGCAAGAGCTGTGTAATCTTCTGTGGGGACAATCTTAAAAAAGTTTGCATTAATTTCTTCCACTCGGAGTTGTGCTCCCTTATCTTGATTCATTCTTCGTGGGAACTGGGTAAAGTAGATCGCCCAATTTCCATCCAGAGAGTGGCTAGATTCATTTTTGACAGTGATACTATTCTCATAGAATTTCTCTTTGGTTGTATTATTAAATTGCCAAGTGAGTGAAACGGGGCAACTCGTATCTTTGGTGGAGCAAGAACTAAGCATAATTAAGAAAAATAATAAGTTCGTAAATTTTACTTTCATATAGATTCTCGTGTTTTAAATGTAGTTAGTTATTAGATAAAGTATGAATTAGTAATTAATTAAAAAGTACTCGTATTCACTATAAAGAAAGTGGTTTATTAATAATATATAACAATTTGCGTTCTTTTATTTCTTTATTTCTTAGGGATGTGCGATGGATGTCATAATCTTTTGTTGGTCTGCTTTTTATTTACGATTTTTACTAATAAAATTATTATCATGCTTAAAGAAGGATTAGATTACTCAACCGAAAGAATTGTAGAAAAAAGTAACTTAGCTGTAACTATGGGAAGTGGTGACTTACAAGTATTGGCAACACCTGCTCTAGTTGCAGCGATGGAAAATGCAGCAATGTTGGCTGTGGCAGATGCCTTGGATCCAACCGATACAACAGTTGGTGGACATATTGATATGAAACATTTACGCCCTACACCCCTAGGTGAAAAATTCACAGCTTATGCAAAAGTGGTACGTGTGGAGGGCAAGAAAATAGAATATTCTCTTATTGCAGAAGATGGCAAAGGCGTGATAGGTGAAGGAACTCACACTCGCTTTGTTGTGAATAGAGAGAAGTTTATGAGTAGATTATAAATGATAAAGGCTACATGCTTGATACCGAATAGAAAGAGAGATTGTTTTCATGGAAAGCAATCTCTCTTTTTTTATATGTAAAGATAAATGCGATTGTATAAAAATACAATCTAAAAAGTGTCGGTGTTTAAAGGAGCTCATATCAGGGTTAAAATTGCATCATGACACCGACATGTTATGATCATGTCGGTGTCATGATAAAACAAATACTTTGATTACAGAAAATATGTATTTATATACTTTTTGTCGGCATAAATATTCTGCATAGAGCAATCATAAAAAATGCCCATCTAAATGAATTAGACAGGCATTTTTTATTTAAAAGTTTAAAAATGGAACTTATTTGTTTTGATCTCTGTCAAGAGAGAATCTTCTTTTTTTGACTTCTTTACTCATCTTTTTATCTTGAACCCAAGGGTCTTTGCGATAGATAAGCAAGTCATAGGGTCTGTTGCTAAAT
>NZ_DYYK01000033.1:0-7844 GCF_020741705.1 Bacteroides coprosuis | reverse complement strand
AGTTATGAACGCCCATGCCTCCAAAAACATTCAAATCAACAAGATCAAATTGATGCTTGTAATCTATGCCTCCAACAGTTTTGTAATAACGAGCTTTCCATTTCGGCTCTCCCTCAAAAGGAGATGTTAGCTTTCCATTCATTCCGTAAGATGTAATGTCAAAGCTCAATTGATCTTTAGGAGTAATAGAGAATGTATAATGTGCACGAGCATCCAAATTGCCATAATTACCATAACCCAATCTCAAATAGCCTGGCAAAGTTTTTCCTTCGTATTCTTTAGCCACAAAAGGTTTGATAAGGGCTACAGGAACAGCTTTTGCAGATACAGATCCTAAAGCATATTCTACCTCTTTTTGAGAAATTGTAGGATCTTCTACTTGTGGTAAAACATTCACTTTTGAAGCACCTTGTATTATTGGGTTATATTCTTTTTCTACAACTACCGTACGATTAAGAGTAGTATCTATAGGTGCTATATTTTGTGCAGTAGCATCTATTCCTAGACCTAGCAACGTTGCGCAAAGTATATATATCTTTTTCATTATTCGTTTTCGCTTTTAAGTTTATTTAATCGAGTAGTAATCATAGATTCAATATCGTCATCTGCTTTATAGTTCTGTTGCAGACTTAATAGATATTGTCTTGCCTCTAAGTTTTTACCCATAGCAACATACACATCAGAAAGGAGAACAAAACCTCTAGCCAACCAATATGCATGTGGAGTACTTTGTTCTATAAACTGAAGAATTTCTTTTTCAGCAGCTCCATATTTTTTTGCTTTATACAAGTTTTCAGCAACTAAATATTTTGCTTCTGCACCATAAATAGTTCGAGTATCTCCACCAAGGATTATCAAATCTTTCATTGCCGCTTCTTGTTTTCCTTCAGCCAAGTAAGCTTTTGCTCTATTGTAAAGAGCTTCTGTCTTAAGTTCTGGAGTAAGTTTACTTGTCAACAATAAATCTGATGCAGCCAAGATAATTTCACTATTATTATTTAGATGTTCAGCAGAACGCATACGTCCAGTCTGTGCCATCAAAATTCTTTCAGGAGATGAAGCTTTATCTTTCAACTTTTTATAAAAATCAAGAGATTCTGTATAGTTACCTTGTTTATACGCTAACTCTGAACGCATAATCAAAGCTTCTTCATAATAAGGATTATCAGGATAACTCAGCAATTTTGAAGTATGTGTAATTACATCTTCATTTTGCCCTTGTTTACCTGCAATCACACTTAAATAATAATGTGCATTTAAACTAAATGCTCCTGCAGGATATTTATCAAGGTATCTTTCAAAGCTATTTTTAGCCTCAGAGTTCATACCTCTTAAGTAAATTTTTTCTGCTGCAATATATGTTAAAGAATCTTGCTCGGTAACTTCCATTCGAATTCCTCCTGGCATTGATTCTGCTAATGTAGCATACTCATCAACACGGTTTAAATCAACATAGAGTGATTTTAAATCACGCATTGCCATACGAGCCTCATCACTTCCTGGATATTTTTGGACAACCCATTTATATGTTTTAATCGCTTCATTGTAATTTCCATCTTGGTAATAGAGAAGTCCTACTTCTGCTGCAGCCTTACGACTAATTGGGTTTTCTGGATATTTTTGTATCAACTGCTGAAAGGAGCGAATTGCTTCACTATTATTTTGTTGTTGTACAAAGCTTCGTCCCTTTTCATACCAACCTTGGGCTACATAAGGTGATTCTGGATACTCATTAGCTAGCCTAGACAAAAGATTAATCTTTTCAGAGTAGTTTTTTTGTAATCCAGCTACTAAAGCCATCTGATAGATAGAGTAATCACCTACAGAAGCAGAAGTATTCAATGCTCTGGTATAATTCCCTTTTGCTTGAATAAAAGCTCTACTATGTAAGTAGCAATCTCCTCGCCTATTGAAAGCATCTGCTAATGCTTCGCGATTATCGCCTGTTTCCAACTGTGTGTATTTAGAGAACCAGTTTTCAGCCTCAGAAAAGTTTTTCTGATTAAAAGCAATATATCCTAAATTATAATGAGCTAATGCATACGTTTCTCCACTTTTACTTTTTGTCAAAGTAAGATAATCTTTAAAGTTACGTGATGCTTCAGCTACTTTATCTAATCTATAATAGGATTCCCCTCTCCAATAAGCCGCTTCTGCTCTAGTCTGAGGATTATACTGACCAAGAACTAATGAATTAGAGAAGTATTCAATAGCTTCATTAAACTCAGAGTTAGCAAAAGATTGAACTCCCATCTGGAAAAGAAGCTTCTGTTTTGCCTCTAGAATACGAGCACTAGGTCTGTCAATACGAGCAATGCTCTTCAATGCAGCATCATAGCTACGAGTATTCATATATAGTTCAACTAAATAATCACTAACCTTATCGGTGTATTGAGAAGAGGGAAATTCATTTAAAAATTTTTCAAACACATTTACAGATTCACCAAATGCTGAGAAAGAGGTTTCATGAATACACAATGCATAGTTGTATAAAGCTTGCTCTTTAACAGCTAAGTCGGCATTCATTGAAGAAGCCTGCTCAAAAGCCATACGTGCATTGGTTTTATCAGCAAGTTGTAAGTAACTAAGTCCAAGATTTAGATAAGCATTTTGAGTAAGTTCATCTTGCTTCTCTGTTACAACAAGTCCCAAGTTACGCACAGCTTTACTATATACGCCAGTATTATAATAAGCCATACCTAGCATATAAGCTGATCCTCGGCTCAACTTATTGCCTGAAGCAACATATTGTTCTAAAGAACTGATTGTTCTATCATATTGTCCATATTGAAAGCTAGCCTCACCTAGAATACGGTACATCTCTGCACTGTATTTATGATTAGGATATTGAGAGAGATAGCCTTCGGCTACGATTTGAGCTTTATCATAATGTCCTTTAATAAAGTAAGAAGAAGCAATATAGTAAGGTACTAATTCTCCATATTTTTCATCCGCTTGCAATGCCAAAAAGCCTTTTAATGCTTCATCATATTTACCTTGAGTATATCGAATATAAGAAATGTAGTATTGACTATCTTTACCATACTTTGTACTCGTAACTCTTAATGTTTCAAACCAAGCGACTGCATCATTTAACTTATCTACTTTAAGATAAGAAGTAGCTTGTCGATACATAATGTCTTCTCTATCTTCATTGGATAGATAATCTAGATCAACTGAGTTGAAATAGGCCAAAGCATATTCATACTGTTCATTAAAATAATAGGAAGAGCCCAATAACCCATTTATATAGTTCGCATGAGGAGAATCTGGGTAATCATTCAAATATTCCTCTAGTATTTTTACTCTATTTTTATCTTTTAATTGATAAGCAGATACAGCTAACATAAAATTGGCTTCTTGAACTAAAGAAGCAGAAGGTTTACTAGCAACAAATGCTTTTAAAGAGGGGATTGCTGCAGCAAAACTCTCTTTTTGAAATAAGGTTTTACCTTCTTTAAAAAGTCTGTCTGGAGAAGTTATCGCAGTACTCGTTTGAGCGTGAAGTGCGATTGGTGCACTAACCAATAGCACACATAGTCCTCGGATTAATTTCTTCTTCATATTATATATTCTCAATTAGATAAGTGTTTAAAACATTGCAAATATAAAACAACATCTCGGTTGTAATTATTATTAACAGCTATTTATTTAACTTGTTTATAACAAAGCAACTCTTTATTTTCCAATAACCTTTTTAGGCCTTCCCGAATGGATCTTAATCCAAATTTTTCAACCTCAATCTCCTCCATGGGAATAAAGCGAGTAGCAGCCACATCATCTTGAGCTAAAAGATAAGAGGTATCTTTCACATAACACAAGTAAAACAAGTCTAAAGTATGTACTGTGAACCCACTATAAATATAGAGATTAGGAATAGAAAAAAGATATTGTGTTTTATAAACATCCAATCCTGTTTCTTCTTTAACCTCACGACAAACAGCCTCCTCTCCTGTTTCATCAACATCGACAAACCCTCCAGGGAGATCTAGAGTGTTTTTTCCAGGGTCTTTCGCTCTTAATGCTACAAGTATTTCATTTTTAGAATTTAATATTACTGCAACTGTAGCAGCAGAAGGATTAAAATAATAAACAAATTTACAATCTTCACATCTTTTGGATTTCTCGTTATTATTCACAAAATGAGATGAGCCACATTTAGGACAGTTAACAAATTGATTTAATGGATGTTCCATAGAATTATTTTTATATACTACAAAAATACTAAAAAATAAAAGAAACACTTAACTATCTGTATCAAACAAGCATTTAGACACCCTTTAAGATTTAACTCGGCCGTCTGTTTTCCAACTCCAATTCTATGAACAACTAATAAAAGCACAAAAATTCAATACATATTATTATGCACACAATCCATAAATCTAAAACTATTCATTAATTTTACTTCGTAAAAACAGCTTAACAAAGCACTAGCTTACAGCATAGCTCAGCAAACAAGTTCCCTCTATTTACTAGTAAAAAGACAATATGAAAAGCACTATGAATATAACACTAAGCCTTACTGATAATTTATGATAAAACAACTTCTAACTAGTGTTTTGGATGTCATTTATCCCCCTACTTGTATGATATGCCAGAGAGCCTTATATGAAAAAGAACAATATATCTGTTTGTCTTGCCTTAATCAGCTTCCTCTTACTCGGCTCTCCTATTCTGAGGTTAATGAAGCAGACAAAATCTTCTGGGGGTTGGTAGAAGTAGAAAAGGTCATGTCTTTTATTTATTATGAAAAAGGATCAAATTTCAATCATCTCTTACATAATTTAAAGTATAAAGGATATTATCAATTAGGTACTACTTTGGGACAACTCATGGCACAAGGTATCGACCCCTGTTTTTTCAAGACTATTGATTTTATTATACCAGTACCTATCCATCCTAAAAAGGAAAAGCTAAGAGGCTATAATCAATCACTATGGCTAAGTAAAGGAATACAAAGAGTTTATTCTATTCCGATAGACTGTGATACCCTGCAAAAAGGAGTATTTACCGAATCGCAAACTCGAAAGGGTGTTTATGAAAGAAGAACGAATACAGAAGATGTTTTTCAGCTCAATCCAAATAAAAGAATGGAAGGAAAGCATATTCTTCTCGTAGATGACGTACTCACAACAGGTGCTACACTCACAGCTTGTTGCAGTTTATTAAAGTCGGAAATGAATGTAAAAGTATCTATTCTCACCTTTGCTCTTACAAGAGAATAAAGACTTTATAATCTTTACTCCATTCAAACCAATCAGTTCACAACCTTTTTCAGTTATGCATAAAAATTCAATTAGAAAATATATTTCTTAATTTTAACCATAAAAATGACTTCTCTGGATCATGATGATGTTTTAACTCAGTCAAAATATCATCATGTCGGTGTCATGTTAGTATCTTGTCAGGGTCAGAATATTTCAACAAATTCATCCTTTATTCTATTGAATTTTTATACAACTTCTATTTTAATAAATATCCGCATAAAAAAAGCCCGTCTAAAACTAGACAGGCTTTCCAAAATCTAATAGTTAGTGAATTATTTCACTTCCCAAATATCTTGTGACATCATCACATCAGTAATACTTCTTGATTTCTTAATGCGCTTTACGTCCTCAATCTGATCATGGATACACTTATCATAATAAGGAGCTTTAACATCTCTAATTACTCCTAATGCAATAGGAAGGTCAGTACCATCCATTAAAGCTAGTTTCATATGAAGAGTATTATCCTCACATTGAGCATCGTGAACAAGGATATCTTTTTCTGTAATACCATTTTCACCGATACGGACAGATTTAACACCAAAACCATCTTGTACAAGGCCAAATTCTCCTTCTGGTCCATAAATCATTGGTTTTCCATGCTCTAGATAAATAGCATTGTTAGCCCTGCCTTCTCTTGTAGCAACTAGTGCCTGTGAACCTTTATTAAATATTACACAGTTTTGTAGAACTTCTACTACAGCCGCACCATGGTGTTGAGCCGATTTAACAAGAACATCAACAGAAGGAGCACTATCTACATCTACACAACGAGCAAAGAAACGTCCGCGAGCTCCAAATACAAGTTCTGCTGGTCTAAAAGGATCTTCTACGGTACCATAAGGTGACGAAACAGAAACAAAACCACGAGGAGATGTCGGAGAATATTGACCTTTAGTTAAACCATAAATACGGTTATTCAAGAGTACAATATTAATATCTACATTTCTACGAATAGCATGAATAAAGTGGTTACCACCAATTGCTAAAGCATCACCATCTCCAGATATTTGCCATACGGTAAGATGTGGATTAGCCACTTTCACTCCTGTAGCAATTGCTGCTGCACGACCATGGATAGTATGCATAGCATAAGTACCCATATAATAAGGTAATCGAGAAGAACATCCGATTCCTGATATAACAGCTGTCTCATAAGGTGGAACACCTAGTTCTGCCATGGCTTTTTGTAAAGAGTTTATTAGGGCATAGTCTCCACAACCAGGACACCAGCGTAATGTTTGATCACTCTTATAATCTTTTGGTGCATATTTTAGTTCGCTCATTATTTTTCCTCCATAATTTTAGTAATGTTTTCAACAAGATCTTCTACACTGAAAGGCTGACCTTCTACACGGTTATACCTATGGATATTTAATCCTGGTATCTTACCTCCTAAAATCAAAGCAAACTGTCCCATATTCTGTTCTGCAACGACTATCTTTTTATAGCGTTTCATTACTTCAACAGTATTCTTTGGCATAGGATTAACAAATTGGAAATGCGTAAAGGCTACTTTTTTACCAGACTCTCTAAGTGTCTTCATCGCTGCATATAAGTGACCATAGGTACTACCCCAGCCCACAATTAGAGTATCAGCATCTTCATCGCCCATTACTTCAAGATCAGGAATACAATTAGAGATATAATCTAATTTAGCCTGACGAGTATTCACCATTTTTTGGTGATTTTTTGCTTCTGTATTAATCGCTCCAGTTTCATAATCTTTTTCAAGACCCCCTACACGGTGTGTAAAACCTTCTGTTCCAGGAATAGCCCAATAGCGAACTTTCGTTGTTTCATCTCTATTATAGGGCTTCCAATTCCCCTTCATCTCTGGCTTCACATAGTGAGGTTTAATTTCGGGATACTTAGATAAATCTGGTATTTTCCATGCAGCAGCACCATTTGCAGCATAAGCATCAGAAAGTAAAATAACAGGTGTCATATGCTCCAACGCTATCTTTGCAGCCCAAAATGCAGCATCAAAACAATTTGCAGGAGAAGTTGCAGAAATCACAACCATTGGACTCTCCCCATTTCTACCATACATAGCTTGTAGCAAGTCGGTTTGTTCAGATTTTGTAGGCATACCTGTCGATGGACCACCACGTTGGACATCAATAATTACAAGAGGTAATTCTGTAATAACGGCAAGGTTTATCGCCTCACTCTTCAAGCATATACCAGGACCAGACGTGGAAGTTGCGGCTAAGCAGCCTGCAAAAGCAGCACCTACAGCACTAGCACATCCAGCAATCTCATCTTCACACTGAACGGTAATTACACCAAGTTCTTTTAGTT
This sequence comes from Bacteroides coprosuis, assembly GCF_020741705.1. NCBI lineage: Bacteria > Pseudomonadati > Bacteroidota > Bacteroidia > Bacteroidales > Bacteroidaceae > Bacteroides > Bacteroides coprosuis. The sequence continues at coordinate 273 of NZ_DYYK01000033.1, read as the reverse complement.
TTGATAAGTTGTGAAGAATATCTGTCGCAGGAGTAATAGGATAAGAACCTAAGAATAGCTGTAAACCAGCTTTTTCTGCTGCAGCAACAAGTCCATAAGATGTGGCTTGGTTTCCACTAATATCCATATAGAATCCTTTTTCTTTTTTACCTTTAGATTCAATACGGTAAGTAGATACTGAAGCATGAATATTATGACCATAGTTATAACCATCATGCAGCACCTTTATATTTGCCTTAGCTATTTCGGGTTTCTTTTTACCAAACTTTTCAT
>NZ_DYYK01000032.1:0-28906 GCF_020741705.1 Bacteroides coprosuis | reverse complement strand
AATATTCCCGATGTAGAAAAATGTGATTATATATTGTCTTATGATTTTCATATCAAACATGCTGTAACTCAATCAGAGAGTTTAATAAATCATCAATTTACTCCTTTGAAAGTAGATGCCACTGGCAGAGTAAAGTTAGCAATATGCCTTACCTCAATGTCTCCTCATGCTTCAGCTGGCGTAATTGAGATTATGCATAAAAACAAACAAGATCATTGGGTTTATGATATGTCAAATAAGTATTGGCGTAAAAAACCTAAAATCATATTGAAGAAAGAGGAGAAAGAGGTGATTATGCTATCAGCACAAGGTTACTCCATTAGTGAAATGGCTGAGTATATGAATAAATCCTTTGATACAATTAAATTTTATAGAAAATCATTATTTAGAAAGCTCGAAGTAGAAAATATTACTGAGGCCGTTTCTCACGCTGTGACTAAACGTCTGCTATAATGAGTTTGCTATAAAAAATCAAAACATTTTCTTGTTATTTCTGTTAGTTTTCATAGTTTGATTGCTAACTAAACTTATTTGTGGTTTTTTTTACCCAAATTTGTGATTATTGATTGATATTGCTGTAAATTTGTCATATTATATTATTGACGCTCTTATGGAAAGTAATTTGGTAAAATTAGGGTTACTCAGTGTGTTACTTGTTTTCTGTGGCACAACTAGAGTAAAGGCTACCCCTGAGTCTAATGTGGAAGATTTATCTACAATCTTACAAAAGGCAGATACTCTGTCTAGGGAATTAAGTAACTATATGTTTTTGCGTTTGAATATGGATAGTATTCCTCCTCGTATGGATACAATCACATATTTATATAATCAATACATTGGTGAATTGGAATATTTAAATGATGAGTCTGTACCTATGCGTTATATAGCTCCAGATCCTTATTATTATAGAATATTGACACCTTTGGTGTATTATAATTCTCCAATAAATCAATATAGTTTGCCTAAGCTAGGTGATCCTGAAATAATTCAAAAGAAAGAACCTGCACAAACTCTTCTTGATTTTAATAAAGAGCAATGGACCAAGATAAGTCGCACCAACAAAATCATTGATGGGGCTTTGATTAAGCTATATATGAATGATATGGCTCAAGTTGTTACAACTGAGGACAAGATTCGTGGTCGTAAAATTTATTATGCTGCTGTTCCCGATGATAAGGATGTTATTAAAAAACCTGTTAGTACCTTCTTTCAAGCAGATAAAGATTTAGATGAAAATTTAAATATGGTGGAGAGTTTTATCAAAAAACCAAATTGGTGGTTGACTGGTGGGGCAGGATCTCTTCAGATTTCTCAAAACTATATTTCTACCAATTGGCATAAGGGAGGGGAAAGCACCAACTCCTTATTTGCTAATATTCAGCTTTTCGCTAATTATAATGATAAGGAGAAGCTTCAGTTTGAAAATATAATAGAAGCTAAGTTTGGCTTTAATACCCTTTCTTCAGACACTATAAGAAGATATAGAATAAATAATGACTTACTCCGCTTATCAAGTAAACTCGGTATTCGTGCTGCAAGTAATTGGTACTACACTCTCTCGGGAGAGTTTAATACTCAGTTTGCTCCTAATTATAAAAAGAATTCGGATGAGATGGTTTCTTCATTTTTGGCTCCAGCCAACTTGATTATTGGTTTGGGTATGGATTACAAGTTGAAGAAAAAGAAGATAAACTTATCTGTTATGATCTCTCCAGCCACCTATAATATACGTTATGTGAGAAATAAGCGAGTAAATGAAGTGGACTGGGGGTTGAAAGAGGGCAGAGAGTTTATGCATGACGTCGGTTCTAAGGTTGAATCTAGGGTACAATGGAAAATACTTCCTTTTATGGAGTGGAACTCCCGTCTATGGTATTTTACCAATTATGAAAAAGTAGAAGCTGACTGGGAAAATACATTCAATTTTATATTAAATAGATATTTATCAACTCAGATATTTGTACACACTCGTTTTGATGATGGTGTAAAACGTGTTCCCGATAAGAGCTATTTCCAGCTTAAAGAGTTATTGAGTTTCGGTATAAATTATAAATGGTAAGATAACTTTTACTTGAATAGAAAAATAGAAAAGGCTAACTAATAATAAATTTAGTTAGCCTTTTTTGTGAGTATATATAAGGCTGATTTTGATGGGAATAGAAAATGGTATATTTACTTTGACACCGACATCGTATGAACATGTCGGTGTCAGAGCATGATCATGTCGGTGTTATGATGATAACTTAACTTAGTCTTAAAAGCCCTTTATTATGAATAAATAAAGTGATGTAAAATATATGTTATAGAACATCACAAAAGAAAGAATTTATAGGATATTAGGATCTAAAGTGTAGATTATCAATTGTTTTTATACTCTCTTTTTATAGAAGTTTTATTCTTGCTTATATTCTATGCTTATTATCAAATATAAAAACTGAAATAAATCTTCATAGTTCGCAAATAATGCTTAAATTTGCTCCAATTTGTAAAGTATGGTTTGCAATTATGACAAATACTATTCAACATCAAGGTATTGTGGAAAACATAAATGGCTCGCATGTAAGTGTGAAAATAGTACAGACTACAGCATGCTCATCTTGCAGTGCTAAAGGCCATTGCTCATCCTCAGAGAGTAAAGAGAAAGTAATAGAAGTAATAGATCAACATCATCTTTATGAGGTTGGGCAATCTGTTATACTCGAGGGTGAAACGAGTATGGGGTTAAAGGCTGTGCTATTAGCTTTTGTTATTCCTTTCTTATGGGTTATATTTTTTCTATTCTTCTTTATGAATTATATGAATAATGAGTTGTATTCAGCTCTTTTATCATTGGTTTCATTGATACCCTATTACATCGTTCTTTGGTTGTTGAGGAATTATATCAAACAAGAATTCACATTTAAAATAAAACCGATAAAATAACTATTTATGACTAATTTGATCCTAATTGCAGTTATTTCTATTGGAGCTATAGCCGTAGTCTTAGCCGCTATTCTATATGTAGCTTCAAAGAAATTTGCAGTGTATGAAGATCCAAGAAATGCTCAGGTGTCCGAAGTACTCCCTCAGGCAAACTGTGGTGGATGTGGCTATCCAGGCTGTTCAGGTTTTGCTGATGCTTGTGTTAAAGCCGATTCACTTGACGGTATGAACTGTCCTGTCGGTGGTGCTGAAGTAATGAGTAAAATTGCATCTATCTTAGGAATGGATGCAGGTGCTGCAGATCCTAAAGTGGCTGTAGTGCGTTGTAATGGTACTTGTGCTAATCGTCCACGTATCAATCAATATGATGGAGCTCAAAGTTGTGCTATTGCAGCATCACTTTATGGTGGTGAAACAGCTTGTAGCTATGGTTGTTTAGGTTGTGGTGACTGTGTTACTGTTTGTCAGTTTGACGCTATTCACATAAACCCCGAAACAGGTATTCCTGAAGTTGATGAAGCTAAATGTACAGCTTGTAACTCTTGTGTTGAAGCTTGTCCAAAAAACATTATTGAGCTTCGTCCTGTAGGAAAACGCTCTCGTAGAGTATATGTGTCTTGTGTAAATAAAGACAAAGGTCCTGTAGCTCGTAAAGCTTGTGATGTGAGCTGTATTGGTTGTGGTATATGTGCTAAGACATGTCCATTCGAGGCAATTACAGTAAAAGATAGGTTGGCATATATTGATCCACACAAGTGCAAATCTTGCCGTAAGTGTGTTGAGGTATGTCCACAAGGATCTATCATTGAAGTAAACTTCCCTCCTCGCAAACCAAAAGTGAAAGAAGGAGAGGCCGAAACAGCAAAGAAGGTGGTAGATAAAACTTCTAAAGTAACTGAGACTGCAAAACCAGTGATAAAGAAAGTGAAGCCAGAAGTAGATCAACCAACTTCTAAGTCTAACGAGAATTAATTGAGAAAATAAAAAACACAAGATATATGTTGAAGACATTTTCAATCGGTGGAATTCATCCACAAGAAAATAAGCTATCAGCACATCAGCCTATAATTAAAGCTGAGTTACCTAAGCAAGTGGCTATATTGCTTAGTCAGCACATAGGTGCTCCAGCCAAGGCTGTTGTAAAACGTGGTGATAGTGTGAAGGTGGGTACAAAAATTGCCGAACCAGGTGGCTTTGTCTCAGCTGCTATCCACTCCTCAGTAAGTGGTAAAGTGGCCAAAATAGATAATATTATAGATGCCAGTGGTTATCCCAAACCAGCTGTAATTATTGATGTTGATGGAGATGAATGGGAAGAGTCTATTGATCGTAGCGATGCATTAATAAAAGACTGTGAATTATCTTCTGAAGATATTGTAAAAAGAATTGCAGACTGTGGTGTTGTAGGTTTAGGTGGTGCTTGTTTCCCTACACAAGTAAAATTAACACCTCCACCTTCTTTTAAAGCAGAGTGTGTAATCATAAATGCCGTAGAGTGCGAACCTTATCTAACAGCCGATCATCAGTTGATGCTTGAAAAAGCAGAAGAGATAATAGTGGGTGTAACTATTATCATGAAAGCTGTTAAGGTGAATAAGGCTTTTATTGGCATTGAAAACAATAAACCAGATGCTATAGCATTGATGACAAAAGTGGCATCTACTTACGCAGGTATTGAAGTTGTACCTTTACAAGTGAAGTATCCTCAAGGAGGAGAAAAACAACTTATCGATGCTGTCATCAGTCGCCAAGTATCTAGTGGTGCTCTTCCTATTTCTACAGGAGCTGTAGTTCAAAATGTAGGTACAGCATATGCTATTTATGAAGCAGTTCAAAAAAATAAACCTCTATTTGAACGTGTAATAACTGTTACAGGAAAATCATTAAATAAACCATCGAACTTTTTAGCTCGTATCGGAACCCCTATGCAACAATTAATTGATGCTTGTGGTGGTTTACCAGAAGGTGCTGGCAAAGTAATTGGTGGTGGACCAATGATGGGTAAGGCACTTATGAATACAGAAGTTCCTACAGCTAAAGGTAGTTCGGGCATTCTTATTATGAATGAAGAAGAAGCTAAGCGTGGTGAAATTCAAACTTGTATTCGTTGTGCAAAGTGTGTAAGCATTTGTCCTATGGGGCTTGAGCCTTACTTACTATCTGCCTTAGCAGAACATAGAGAATTTGAAGAAATGGAATCAGAACGCATTATGGATTGTATAGAGTGTGGCTCTTGTCAATTCACATGTCCTACAAATCGTCCTTTACTCGATTTTTGTCGACTAGGGAAGGCTACTGTAGGAGGAATGATTCGTGCACGTCAAGCAAAAAAATAGAGTAAAATGAAAAATAAATTAATTGTATCACTTTCGCCTCATATCCATAGTGGAGATAGCGTACAACGAAATATGTATGGCGTGCTTATTGCTATGTTGCCTGCATTTCTTGTTTCGTTATTTTACTTCGGACTTGGCGCTTTAATAGTAACTGCTACATCGGTAGCAGCCTGCCTATTTTTTGAATGGGCTATTAATAAATTCATCCTTCGTAATGATGATGTAACCATCCTTGATGGTTCAGCTGTTATCACAGGTGTTTTATTAGCATTTAATGTTCCTTCAAACCTTCCTATCTGGATTATTGTTTTGGGTGCTTTATTTGCTATTGGTGTTGGTAAAATGTCATTTGGTGGATTGGGAAATAATCCTTTCAATCCAGCTTTAGCAGGACGTGTTTTCCTTTTGCTTTCATTCCCTGTGCAGATGACTACTTGGCCAGCTGTAGGGCAGATGATGGCTTATGCTGATGCTACTACTGCAGCCACTCCTCTGGCTATCATGAAAGGTGTAATTACTAATTCTCCAGGAGCTTCCATGGATCAATTGCCTGATGCTTTGAGTATGCTTATGGGTAATAATGGTGGGTCGCTAGGAGAAGTGAGTGTTATAGCATTACTTCTAGGATTGGCTTATATGCTTTGGAAACGTATTATATCATGGCATATTCCTATTTCTATTTTAGTAACCGTATTTGTTTTTGCTGGAGCTATGCATCTTTATAATGCAGATATATATGCCTCTCCATTTACTCACCTTATGACGGGTGGTTTGATGTTGGGGGCTATCTTTATGGCTACAGATTACGTGACATCACCAATGACTCATAAGGGGATGTTGATTTATGGTGTAGCGATTGGAGCACTTACTGTGATCATTCGTTTGTTTGGTTCATATCCAGAAGGTATGTCTTTTGCTATCCTAATAATGAATGCCTTTACACCACTTATTAATCTTTATTGTAAACCAAAACGCTTTGGGGAGGTAGCTAAGAAGAAATGAAAAAGCTAGAATCGTCATTAAAGAATATGTTGTTGGTACTAACTTTGGTAACAGCTGTTTCAGTGGCCTTATTGGCCTATGTCAATGCTTTAACACAAAAACCTATTGCTGATGCACAAGCTAATATCTTGCAGACAGCTATTGGTCTAGTTGTTCCAGAATTTGATAATAATCCTGCTGCTGAAGTAGATGAAGTTGAAGTTGGTGGACAAGCAATACGTATTTATGCGGCTATGAAAGATGGAAAATATGTCGGTAGTGCCGTAGAAGCTAAAGCACCAGGTTATGGTGGTGACTTACAAGTTTTAGTGGGTTTTGATGCAGATGGTAATATTTACGGATATTCAATATTATCTCACTCCGAAACTCCAGGTTTAGGATCTAAAGTTGCTACTTGGTTCCAAAAAGGAGAAAAAGGAGATGTAGTAGGTAAAAATCCAGGTACAGCAGAATTAAAAGTATCTAAGGATGGTGGAGAGGTTGATGCTATAACTGCTTCAACAATTACTTCTCGTGCATTCCTTCAAGCTGTAAAAACAGCATATGCTGTATACAAAGGAAATACTAAAGAAGCCGAAGCTATCTCGGGTGCTACTCAACAAGTTGAATCACAAGATGTAGAAGCTACAGAAGCTGAAGCATCTTCAAATAATAAGGAGTAATAAGATATGAAGAATTTTAAAATTTTAATGAATGGGATAATTAATGAGAATCCTACCTTCGTACTCCTACTTGGTATGTGCCCTACTTTGGGTACAACTTCTTCAGCTATCAATGGTATGGGTATGGGGTTGGCTACTATGTTTGTTCTAATATGTTCAAATATGGCAATCTCATCAATTAAAAACCTTATCCCTGATATGGTGCGTATTCCTGCTTATATCGTAGTTATTGCATCATTTGTAACCGTATTGCAGATGGTTATGCAAGCTTATTTACCAAGCTTGTATTCCTCGTTAGGGCTATTTATTCCATTGATTGTTGTAAACTGTATTGTATTAGGTAGAGCAGAAGCTTTTGCTGCTAAAAATAATCCCATCGCATCTATGTTTGATGGTATGGGTATGGGATTAGGTTTTACGATTGCTCTTACTCTTTTAGGAGCTGTTCGAGAATTAATGGGTACTGGAAAAATATTTGATATGCCTATTTATGGAGAAGAATACGGTATGTTGTTGTTTGTATTGCCTCCAGGTGCATTTATCGCTCTAGGCTATCTTATCGCAGTTATTAATAGAATGAAGAAAGCTTAATCTTCAATACTAAAGCAAAATAAATTATGGAATATATATTAATATTTATCTCGGCCATATTTGTGAACAACGTAGTGTTGTCACAATTCTTAGGTATATGCCCTTTCTTAGGGGTATCGAAGAAGGTAGAAACAGCTTTAGGTATGGGAGCAGCAGTTACTTTTGTGCTAACAATAGCAACTGTAGTAACATTCCTTATTCAGAAATGGATGTTGGAACCATTAAGCTTAGTTTATCTTCAAACGATTACATTTATTCTGGTTATTGCAGGTTTGGTTCAGATGGTAGAAATCATCTTGAAGAAAGTTTCTCCTGCACTTTACCAAGCATTAGGTGTGTTTTTACCTTTAATTACAACAAACTGTTGTATTCTAGGTGTTGCCATACTTGTTATTCAAAAAGATTTTGATTTGCTTACTGGAGTAGTTTATGCTTTCTCTACAGCAATCGGTTTTGGTCTAGCACTAGTTATATTTGCTGGATTACGTGAACAGATGAGATTGGTTAAGATTCCTGCAGGAATGAAAGGAACACCTATCGCATTAATTACTGCTGGTCTATTGGCTATGGCTTTTATGGGCTTTGCAGGCGTTGTTTGATCAAGAATTTTAGTTGGACACAATAAATTGTGAAGGAGCTGGTGCGTGATGCATCGGCTCTTTTTTTTAGATAGATACGAATAGTGACTCTCTTATAGCAATATTATTAATTTGCTGTGCGTATTGATGGGGAGTGAGGTGCAAATTATTATACATAACAAATAGTTTATGATTCATAATAAGATAAGAGATGATGCATTCTATTTGAATTTGATCCCATCCAAAAGGAGAATCTTCCAATAAGCTCATAAGTTTGCTTATTGGCATTTGCTCTTTATAGCTAACTCCTTCTTCTTGTAGGAGCTTCTCTACTAAATTAATTGCCGAACGAAATATAGGGTTGTTTTCACTAGAGAATAGGCTGAGCATAGCATTATCTGGCGAGATAATTGTTTCTAGATACTCTTCATCTAATTTTAATTCAGATAATAGCTTTTGATACGGAACTAAACTCTCAATGAGTTGGGGAAAATATTTATGGAAATAAGAATCTATATTCTCGAAAACAATACTAGGAAGCCATTCTTGGTTGTAGAAAACTCTTGCTGTTTGTAAGAGAGAACTAAATCGTTGCCTTATTGAATGGAATAAATCCTGTAAATCATCATGTACTCGATAAGAATCATATTTTTCATACTGTAAAAAGAAAGCAACATCTCTTTCAAATAGATCGTCATTGGGCCATAAAAGAACAATCTCTTTTCTATTATCTGAGGTATTTAGAGTGTCTTTTTTAGGAAGTGAAAGTTCGATTTGTATGGAAAATAAGCTGTCTGTTTCTTGTTTATAGTTTTCCCAAAGAAAATTTTTAAGGTAAAGAGAGCAGTTACTTTCTCTAAAAAGAAGGTAAGAGAGGAAATGTTTCATTTCATCTTCACTAATAGATATATTCCGTATTGCATCCAAATCAAGAGTCGTATTTTTCATCTTTTGACAATTTAAGGCAGAAGTATCCATCTGTATTCTATACGAATATAAAGCTTAATTTAACTTGTTGCTAATAAACTGCTTTAGTTTTTTTATCTTGCATATAAAATTTAAAAGTATGAGTAACAATTTAGAAAAGGGATATTTTCATATTTATACAGGCGATGGAAAAGGGAAGACTACTGCTGCTTTTGGTTTAGCTGTACGTGCTCTGTGTGCTGGCAAAAAAGTTTATATTGGTCAGTTTGTGAAGAGTATGAAATACAATGAAACGAAGATAGAACAGCTTTTTGATCAGGTAAAGATAGAGCAGTTTGGTGATGGCTGTTTCATCTTCGAGAAGCCTAGCCAGACAGATATAGATATGGCTCAAGAAGGATTGAAGCATTGCGCTGAAATTTTGAAGTCAAATCAATATAATGTGGTCATATTAGATGAGGTAACAATTGCTTTATACTTTAAATTGTTTTCTACAGAAGAGTTGATAAAAGTAATAGAAGATAGAAACCCTGAGGTAGAAGTGGTTGTAACGGGAAGATATGCCCCACAGGAGTTGATTGACAAAGCTGATCTTGTTACAGAGATGAGGGAGGTAAAGCATTACTACACACAAGGTGTGTTATCTCGTGAAGGAATTGATAAATAAACAATAGCTTACACTAAAATAAGACGATGAAAAAACACAGTATTTTACTAGCATTGATGCTAGTCTTTTGTTTGCAGATAAGAGCTCAAAATCTGAGTGAATACCCTAACTTTGAACGTTATCAAGCTACAAACAGCGAACTACACAAATTAGAATCTTATCCACTTGTGGTTTTTATAGGGAATTCCATTACGGAAGGTTGGACAAATCAGCATCCCGATTTTTTTACGGCGCATAATTATGTAGGAAGGGGAATAAGTGGTCAAACTAGCCCTCAAATGCTTCTGCGTTTTCGCACAGATGTAGTGGCCTTAAAGCCCAAGGTTGTTGTCATTAATGCAGGAACAAATGATATTGCTGAGAATACTGGGAAGTATAATGCTTCTTATACTTTAGGAAATATTCAGTCCATGGCCGAGATAGCCAAAGCAAATGGTATTCAAGTGGTGCTAAGTTCGGTACTCCCAACTGGAAAGTTTCCGTGGAAAGAAGAAATAAAAGGGGTGAGTGCTCTAGTTGATGATTTAAACAAGCATATCAAGCGTTATGCCTTTGAGAATAATATTCTATACATTGACTATAATTCCTTAATGAGAGACTCGGAAGGGGCTATGAGAGCAGATTTAAGTGAGGATGGAGTTCATCCGATAGGCAAAGGATATGATATAATGGAAAATTTAATACAGCCCACTCTTGACAATATTCTCAGTCACTAATTATTTTATTTGATTGTGTAATAAAAAGAAAAAGGATGATATTGCGATATCATCCTTTTCTTTTGAGCCTCTTGTCGGATTCGAACCAACGACCCCGAGATTACAAATCACGTGCTCTGGCCAACTGAGCTAAAGAGGCTTTATTTCTGTTTTGCGATTGCAAATGTAGTAGCTTTTTTATTAAATGCAAACTTCTGTAATAAGTATTTTTGAAGTATTTTTTAGGCTACTTTATTATCTGTTTGAATATCAGTAAAATAATTGTAAAATAAAATTTAAGTTATTTCTCAATAAGAGTATAATAGATGTGTGCAATCCTACAAATGAAATGAAAATACTTTCTCTTTTCGTTTTATCACGTATCTTTGTGACTATTATATAGGAATAAAAACAGAGAACTATGGATGATATTGAACAAGCGATGATGGGAGGAATTAATTTCAAGGCAGGAAAAGATGAAACTGTAGAAAGCGATCGCCCTGGAAAAGTAAAGACAAAAGCTAAGAAAGCTACGTATATAACAGGTTTACATAAGTCGGACTCTGCTAAAATGAAAGCAGATATACGAAAGAAACGTGCCGCACGTAAAAGTCAGCAGAGAGGAAAAAAGAGTAGGTAAAATATTCCTACTCTTTTTTATGTTGTTGATCAATCCACCAATCAATCATTCTCCTTGCTATACTAAGTTTTTGAGGTAAAGTAGGGAGGTTCTTGATATTGAAAAATGCGGCATTTCTCAATTCTTCTTTTTGAATACATATCTCACCCGATTCATATTCTGCTGTAAAGCCTACCATTAAACCCGAAGGATAGGGCCAAGGCTGATTTCCAAAATAGTTGATATTCTTAATATCCAGTCCCGTTTCTTCTTTTACTTCTCTCTTAACAGTCTCTTCAAGAGTTTCTCCTACTTCAACAAAACCTGCTATCAGCCCATAAAACTCTGATTTGAAGTTGTGAGCATGGGCGAGTAATATTTCGTCTCCTCTTTGTATCAGCACAATTATTGCTGTTTGAATCGGTGGATATTGCTCTTTTCCGCAATGAGGACATTTTTTCATAATTAGAGTTTTCCTCTTTGTTGGAGTTCCACATGCTGGGCAATACCGAGTATTCTTATCCCAAAAAATAAGCTGTTGAGCTACGCCAGCAGCTTGATACATCCATAGGGGTAGATGGTAGAATGATTCACGTAGTGAAATGAGTTGATATTCAGAATGCTGATTTAGTGGCTCTTTTAATTCAAATGCTGTGCATGCATACTTAGCATGAAAAGTGTATTCATGGATTTGAGAATCCTTTGGCTTAGGTATATCCACTTCTGGTGCAAAAGGGATTGAAACCAATCCCTCTTTATTTTTTTGTACCAGAATGCTATTTTGAAAAAAAATGAACCACCATCTTTTACCTTGGTAATTCATAACTTAATCCATTGCACTAGCATCGAATGATAAAGGAAGCAAATCTGCTATTCCTTGGCATTCATAAATTTCTTTTTCTCCGTAAAGCAATATACGTATAGGTTGTTTATATCTTTTTTCTGTCTCAAGAACAACTTGTCTACATGCTCCACAAGGAGGAATAGGCTGTGCTAAATAAGAACCTTGATTGTAAGCAGCCACGGCTAATGTTTTAACAGGCTGATCTGGGTATTCTGAGTTAGCATAAAATAAGGTTGTCCTTTCGGCACAGGTGCCAGAAGGGTAGGCTGCGTTTTCTTGGTTACTACCTGTTACAATTGTTCCATTAGCTAATTGTGCAGCAGCTCCAACAGCAAAATTAGAGTAGGGAGCATAGCTTTTTTTACACGCATCTTTAGCTTTTAGAACTAATTTTTGATCTGCATCAGATAGCTCATCAAAATGATAAACTTTAAAAACTGATTTAATAGTCAGATTTTTCATATATTTGATAGTATATTATTGCATTAAGCGATTTATACAAAGTTAGAAAAGAGATTGGTAATCACAATTTTTTTTATGTAATTTGTATTCATACATATACACTCAAACTATCTCCATATGCGGTTTGTTCAAGTTAAGCTATTTATTTTACTACTATTAGTATGTCTGCCATTTTCAATGATGGCACAGAGTTATAAACAAAAAAATCTTGATTATATTAATAAATATAAGGATTATGCGATAGAAAGCATGAATGATTATAAAATTCCTGCTAGTATAACCTTAGCCCAAGGTATCCTAGAAAGTGGTTCAGGACAAAGTACCTTAGCAAAAAAAGGGAACAATCACTTTGGTATTAAATGTGGACGTAACTGGAAGGGCAGAAAGTCGTATCATGACGATGATGCTCGCGGTGAATGTTTCAGAAACTATCGTTCAGCGAAAGAATCGTATGATGATCACTCTATATTTCTAGCCAATGGACCACGATATGCATTCCTCTTCGATTTAGATATAACCGATTATAAAGGTTGGGCAAGAGGGCTTAAAAAAGCAGGTTATGCTACCGATCCTTCTTATGCGAATAGACTAATCTCTTTAATTGAAGAATATGAGCTTTATCAGTATGATTCAGATGCATCAAGAGGATGGTTCCGTGTACGAAAGAGCAAAGCTGCTGCTGAAGCTGAAAATGCACCTATAATCAAGCATCAAGTTTACTTGTCAAATGATTTAGCGTATGTTGTGGCTCGTCGTGGTGATACTTTTAAAACCATAGGAAAAGAGTTTGATATCAGTTGGAAGAAGCTTGTAAAATACAATGATCTTCATAAAAGTTATACTTTGACAGAGGGAGATATCGTTTATTTACGCTCTAAACGTAAAAAGGCTTCCAAACAATATAAAGTATATACTGTAGAAAATGGTGATTCTATGCATTCTATCTCTCAAAAGTTTGGTATCAAATTAAAGAACCTATATAAGATGAATAGAAAAGATCCCGACTTTGTTCCTGAGGTGGGAGATCCATTGAGATTGAGATAAAATTATTTTATTATATATAGTAAGGTCTATCTAGCTATCTAGGTAGACCTTTTTTATTCTAGTAAGAGGATATTCTAACACCGATATGTCATTGTCATGTCGGTGTCATCGTATCATCATGTCGGTGTCATGATGATACGATGACCCTATACAAAAGGTATATTGGGGTTGAAGTAGAAGAAGAAAGTTAGGGCTATTTGGGGGGAAGAGATGAGCATTTATGCTATACTCTAAATTCTACTAAATAATCATAGATAGTAGTTGTGTTATACCCTAAAATATCTTTAGCCTTCGCATTTGATAGCGCAGTAAAAGGAGGGCGTGGGATAGCATTAAAAGCAGAATTACTGATTTCGGGATGGATTAAACAAGAGTCTTTACCTAGTAGTTTGGCGATATAAAGCCCCAATTCATAAATACTGAATAGTTCTGACCCGCAGATATGAAATATTCCTTTTTCTTCTTTTTCTATGAGCAGATGTATGCCTTGGCAGATATCTCCAACATAGGTAGGAGTACGCCATTGGTCACTTACCAAATGAAGCTCTTCGTTATTACTCAATTTGGATTGAATGATTTCCACAATATTAGTATGCTGTCCATCCTTGGGCTTGCCATAAACAACCGCTACTCTTGCTATCGCATAATGTGTCAAGTGTTTCTGGATCCATTGTTCTGCCTCCAACTTTGTTTTCCCATATTCATTGATAGGGGCAGGAATGTCTTCTTCTGTATATGGAATCTCTCTCTTTCCATCAAATACAAAATCGGTAGAGAGTTGGATAAAATGAATGGCCAGCTTTTTGGCTACTGTACCGATAGTCTTTACTGCTTCAACATTTACAGAGTAGGCTTGTGAGGGGTTTTCCTCACATTGCGGAATGCCAGAGATTGCTGCTGTATGAATGATAACATCTGGTTGAATCTTCTGAATATAGGCTATTACGTTTCCCGATTCCGTTAAGTCTAATCTTTGATATTCATATCCTTGTGTAGGGTATTTATCTGTACTATTCGAGGTGGCAAAGAGTTCGTAAGTCTTTTGTTGCATGAAATACTGTAGAAGGTATCTGCCAGTAAAGCCATTCGCTCCAGTAATGAGTATTCTTTTCATTGGTTTCATATTCATTCATATTACCATGAAGGTCCGTATGGATTTTCTTTTCTTTGTACTTCAAAGCGAACACTAAATCCGCTTGAAGATTTTAGTTCAAAAGCTCCGTGAAAATCATTTTTCTCCCAAGGAAGTGCAGAGGGATTTGGTCTTCTATATCCTTCAGCATTATAATCACCCGATGTTGTCATTCTCCATTTGTCATTGATTCGAAATGTAGCCGAATTGATAGGTGAAGAAGTAGGGCTATTAAAAGGATGATATCCCCAGCCATAACCAGAGTTGGTTCCAAAGGTAGTAATGGGTGTTACACCATAGATAGCCTTACTCAAATCAAACCCCATTTTCTCTGTAAAGTCTTCATAAGGAGCTATCTTTAATTGAGATAAATCGAGCTTCGGTAAAAACATCGGTTGGGCTACAGCCTTGTTTAGATCGAGGATAAAGCCTCCAAACTCTTGGTAGGTTGCCATCTTTTCGGGCTCTGTATCGATCTCTATAACTGGCTTTTCATTCTGAGCAAAAAGAGCTACAGTAGTGATGCAAGTCATTATGAGTAAGGTTAATATCTTTTTCATAATTTTGAGTATATCAGTCTGTAAGCAAATATAACTAAGTTTGAGCTAGACGTCAATTAAATTCTTGAATAGCTACTATATTTAACAAATATCAGCAAGTTTGCATAAACTATCGTTTAATATTCGTAAGTTTACGCTTTAGTATTACTCAACTTATAAAAAAATACTCCACTATGAAAACGGATATTGAAATTGCGCGTAGTATCAATCTTCAAGAAATCAAGCAAGTGGCTAAAAATGCTAATATTCCTGAAGATCGTATAGAGAATTATGGGCGTTATATCGCAAAACTTCCGCTCGACTTAATCAACGAAGAAAAAGTAAAGAAAAGTAATCTAATATTGGTTACCGCCATAACTGCAACTAAAGCAGGTATTGGTAAAACCACTGTGTCTATTGGTTTGGCTCTTGGGCTACAAAAAATAGGCAAGAATGCTTTTGTTGCTCTTCGTGAGCCCTCATTAGGACCCTGTTTTGGTATGAAGGGGGGTGCAGCTGGAGGTGGTTATGCTCAAGTATTGCCTATGGAAAAGATCAATCTTCACTTTACAGGTGATTTCCATGCGATAACTTCTGCTCACAATATGATATCTGCTCTATTAGACAACTATCTTTATCAAAATCAATCATCGGGTTTTGGTCTGAAAGAAAATCTTTGGCGCAGAGTGCTCGATGTAAACGATCGTTCTTTACGCAACATTGTTGTTGGCTTGGGTGCTAAAAGTAATGGTATAACTCAAGAAGCAGGGTTTGATATTACTGCGGCTTCTGAAATTATGGCTATTCTTTGTTTGGCTACTAATGAAAAAGATTTGAGACGTCGTATAGAAAATATTCTTTTGGGATATACCTATGATGACAAACCTTTTACTGTTAAAGATTTGGGCGTTGCTGGTGCAATCACTGTATTACTTCGTGATGCTATTTATCCCAACTTAGTACAAACCACAGAAGGTTCTCCTGCATTAGTTCATGGTGGTCCGTTTGCTAATATTGCTCATGGATGTAACTCTATTGTGGCTACAAAAATGGCAATGAGTTTTGCTGATTATACAATTACAGAGGCTGGTTTTGGGGCTGACTTAGGTGCAGAAAAGTTTTATGATATTAAATGTCGTAAGAGTGGTTTACAACCTAAACTAACTGTGATTGTAGCTACTGCCCAAGGTTTGAAAATGCATGGTGGTGTAGCTTTAGATAAAATAAAAGAACCCAACTTGGAAGGGTTGTATCATGGCTTTGCCAACTTAGATAAACACATTCGCAACCTTCGTTCTTTTGGTCAAACTGTGGTTGTTGCATTTAATCGCTTTGCTACTGATTCTGATGAAGAAGTTGATGCGATTAAGAAACACTGCGAAGAACTAGGTGTGGGTTTTGCTATTAATAATGCCTTTACTGATGGAGGCGAAGGTGCGGTTGAACTAGCTAAATTAGTAGTTGATACGATTGATAAGAAGCCCTCAGAACCGTTGAAATTTGCTTATAAAGAATACGATACAATAGAAGAGAAGGTAGAAAAAATTGCTACTCATATTTATGGTGCTAAGTCGGTTCAATATACCAACAAAGCCCGTAAAATGATTAAGCTAATTAATAGTATGGAGCTTTCTCACTACCCTGTATGCATTGCTAAAACACAATATTCTTTCTCAGCAGATCCTTCAGCTTATGGTGCTGCGGATGGTTTTGAGTTTGAAATTAGTGATTTTGTAATCAATAACGGAGCAGAGATGATTATAGCTATTGCAGGTAGTATGATGCGTATGCCTGGTTTACCAAAATCTCCTCAAGCTCTACGTATTGATGTAGTAAATGGTGAAATAGAAGGATTGAGTTAAAAGATAAATCCTAGAGTGAGCCCCATTTGCTGAGCGGGTTTATAGTGATCTATAAAACGTCCCGACCAGTTGAGCTGGGTAAATAAACTCACCTTTTGAGATATTAAAAATGGCAGGTCCCAGCGTATTGACGTATGGCCTGCTATTTCGTTTTTAGATACCAATGTCATTTGCTGTTCTATTAATGGACGTATCGGATTATCTTCTTCCATTTCACTCATCACAATAGAGTGGCTTAGATGAGGAATAATATCTACTTGTGCCTTCCAAGTTAATGCTCCTGTATTGAACTCTTTGCGAAGCGTGGAGAGTAACTTTATATTTAGCACTTGTTTCTCTAGTTTTCTGTTAGGAAGATCATAACTTTCTTTTAGACTCTGAAATGAAAGTTGAGGCTCTATAACCCATTCCAAATTCTTTGTGCTGAAAGAAGTTTGCCAAAGTCCTGCTATTCCTACTTTAAGGTATTCTTGATTATAAAGTTGTTCTTCTCCAATCTTAGGAAGTGTTCTTCCTTGAGGTTTACCATAGAGATAGTCGGTTCCTTCTTTCGTGTTGATTTCTCCCACTAATTTCACAGCCCAGTGGGTCGCTTGAAATCCCGCTGTACCTTCCAATAAATAGCTTTGCAAGCGATTCATAGGTATATTGCTCCACTCGGATATTCGCTTATCTACTTTTGTATGTATCCAACTTGTGTGGGCAAACCAACCTCTTTGATTTTGAGGTTGAAAGTTGAGATTAGCTCCGTAACTGATGCCATCAAACTGTACTCCATAAAACGTTCCATCGAAACGCATAGATCGCATTCCTAAACCTGTAAGATGATAAATAGGAGTAGTAAGGTGAGAGGAGAAAAACTGAATGGTGTTTTGTTGTTTGTAATTTTGAAAATAGAACCCCATTCCAACTAGATAATGCTTTTTAAGCGCTTGGCTAATACCTAGTTTGAACTCTAAATCGGATACAATATTTTTGGGACGTGGATCTTGACGTTTATAACCTATTTCTGCCCTATAATTGAGCTCTAAACCCAATGTGAGTTTGGACTTAAAATGGTGAAGATATCCCCCTTGAAATTGATAAGTCTCCGAGTAAAATTGACCTCCTATAGTATCTGCCAAAACATAAGGAGCTATTTTCTCATAGTCGGAAGTATTATTAAATCGAAGTCCCTTTGTTGTTTTATTTTGATAACTAGCTCCGCCCCACACCAAAGAGTTTGCACTGAGTTCTCTAAGTGTGTGAGCAGAGATAGAGTAATGACGATATTTCTCACCCTTTTGCCAATTGATGGGTTCACTTTCACGGTAAGTTTGTCCATCTAGTTGGATAGTTGAAATAGAAGTTTTGGCACTGTAGTATCTCAATGCGGGATTGTGCATGTATAAATCTCTCATAAACTGATTGGCAGGTTGCTCTATCAGCCATTTTTTTTGAATGAGAGATAAACTATCCTTCTCTGTGGCTTTACCTCCTACAGAAAGACAGATCAATAAACTGAAAAGTGAGAAATATCGTATATTCATAAAAAATACCTATTAATATTATTCTGCAACACTGGGAGTAGCAGTAGGAATAAAGTCTTCTTTTGAGTTATTGGTATCTTGCAATACTCTTCTTCCGTCTGCTTCTTGATAAGCCACTTTACGTTGTACCGATTTACCACTACGGTTTGGATCGTTGCTATCGTTGCCACAGTAGGTATAACTAGCATCTAGTGAGCTATCTGTAACAATCCACTCATGTTCATCCTGAGTAGATACATTGACAGCATCAATGATCCATTCATTTGGAACGAAGTAAGCTTTGCGTTTGATATTTATTTGAGAATCTCCCGTATCATAGATAAAAGAGTACTCTTTTTGATTCTCGGCTAAGAAAGTCTCCTTGTCTTTACCCATGCGTAGGATAGCATAAGCACGGTTGCCTTGCATATTTAGAATCCAGATTGTAAGTGTATAACTGTATATTTTGTCTAGATTGGGAACTTCGGGGTTGTCGGTATCTTGAATTTTAGGGTTGCTAGACTCGTCAAACCACTCAAAGTCTGCATTAGAAAAATCGAAAGAATTAGGATTTACCTCCTTATGATTTATTGCTTTATCACAGATAATAATAGATTCACCGGGCAGAACGGGGTGATCTTTACCCGATCCAGGAACAGCATATAGTGCCTGAACAGCAAACTCTTCTGTCATTCTATTTGGTGTAATATCTTGATACATATTGGTTGCAAAACTAGACTCTGCAATAGTCAAGCCATCAGCATAAAGAGTTTCATCGGAGTTGTTGGTGATTTTAAAGTATTGATCGCCCAAGTATCCTCTTTTAGAATTAGGATATAAACTGCCAGTATAGAAGATCTCTTCAATTACAAAATTTCGTTCAGTAGGCAGAGGCAACACATTAAATTCTATAGATGTATCTTTATTAATTGTAGTATTTTCCAAATAACCTTTGAGTATTCTCTCTTTTCCATCTAGCTTAGCTTTGGCTTCAAAAGAGAGATTGTAGAGTCCACTTTTAAGATGTGCTATAAAAAGATTATTTTCTTGAAGTTCTACGTCATAACTAGTTGTACGGCGAGAGTTTATTTCAAAGGCAGATATTTTGGTATCATAAAGTTTTGCTTGTTTAAACTCCTCAGGCAAATTCACCTTTGTATTGACTAGATGTCCCGATTGGGTAACTTCTGTGTTGGAATCATTATCACTACATCCCACCATAGCCAGTAGAAGAGTGAATAAGAATAGGGGTAATAATTGTCTCTGTTTCATAAAAATAATATTTAAAATTTTAGATTGAGTTCCATACCAAAGTAGGGGTATAGTGTACGATACACTTTAGCTCCGTTGATATTGTAGCTAGGTGTATAACTAAGTATTCGGTTCACGAATAAGGCTATATCTACGGTCTTGCCAAAAGATTTGTTGGCTTTGAGATTAATAATCGATTCATGTTTCATGCGATTACGGGAGGTTTGATTCTCCCTTAGCTCCAGCTGCTTGAGATAAGGATCTTGTGCAGATTCTTCTGTGTAGGGATGTACAATGCCATCTATTCCTACATAGCTTTTGGGAGTGCCACTACGAGGATAAAAGAGTGATTTATCTAGCCATGTACTTTGTAATGTGGTAGAGAAAGTTAAACCCAAACTGGGTATCTGTGTATCAAGCATTAAATTGGTACTTAATTCTTGATATTCTCTCTTTTCATTCCAATCGTAATAGCCCAGATAAGGAAGAGCTTTATTATCTATAATTACCTGTGCATCATACCACAGGGGAGTACTATTATTGTAAGAGGTTTTATACCAAGCTCCATTCAGTGTTACACGCGTATTTATGGTCTTAAAACGAGGAGTACTGAGTTGAAACTCTATTCCTTCTTTATCTAGTCTAGCCCCATTGCCCGTAGAGCCAATAGTGGTCATCTCTTTTTCTTCTGTATAGGGCAAGTCTGCTGGGTTTGGCTTCGCAGTTATATGACTATTATCAATGCCAGAGGTATCGTATTTTCGATAATCCATAATGGCATACGTATTAATGCCTCTGAAACCCGTTGTCGTTTTTTCTCGGAAGTAAGTTGCCGAAAGTCGATAATTTCCCCATGAAATATCAGTCCTGATTTCCCATTTCGCATTGCGATTTGCTTTTAAGTGATAGTTTTCTCTATCATAAATATGTGTATTGAGAATCAATCGCCTGTAATCCGAATTATTGTGATAATAATTGAGCTCGGGTAAATCCAGATACAACTTATCGGGGTATAACTGAGCTATAGTAGGTAGTTTTGTTAGAATACCCCAGCCCAATCCTATTTTCCAATTGAATTGATGTTTGCCTAGAGGTAGGTTGAGGATATCTCCCAAAAGGTTGATACGAGGGTCCCAGTGAATTTTATTTTGTAAATCGTACTGGTTGTTTAAGCCAGTAAGAGCAATAGCACGTACACCTGCCTGAATATCCAATTGATGCTTTTCTGAAAGTGATATACTTAAATTGTCTTCTAGATAGGCAGAAAGAACTTGAGAAGCAGGAATATCTTTGTATGCCCTTGGGCGAGTGGTCATCAGAGGAGAAGGAGGACGTTGAGTGTCATAAATGCTACCTTTTCCCTTGTTTTTATTGTACCGATAATCAGCACCCACACTAATGTCTTGTTTCACTCCCTTAAAATCGGCTGCCCATTCACTATTCAGTTGGATATAGCCATAAAGAGGTTTGCCATCAATCTCCAACTGTGATACATAATGATTGGGAAGATAATAAGCATCGTGTGGACCTTCTTCTTTGCTGTTTGGAATAGCAGAAGGAACATTGAGGAATACTTCCTTGGTTTGTTTAATTTTATCAAACTGAGCACTTAGACTCGGAGAGAAAGAGATGCTCTGTAAACCTTGAGTGTAGTAGGTGGTAAATTTGAGTTGGTTGTTGAGGCTCAATCTTCTAACAGACGATTTATATCTATCCTTTGTAAGATCAACCTCTGGATCTTTCTTTTCTTCATCAAAAGTACCACTAAAATCGAAAGAGCTATTCCATTTCAATAATCCTTGGGCTAAAGCATATCTACTAGTAAAACGAAGTGAAGAGGTAATTCGCTTAAAGTTCTCCATGCTGTTTCGGGGATCTATCTTAGAGTCGAAATAATCTAAATCGAGATTAAGTACACTATGGTCATTCATATCTATACCCTTACCCATATAAAAGAGTTTGCTATATTGATCGGCTTTAAAGCGAAAACGGAGAGGGGAAGCCTCACTTTTTCTTTTGATTTTCACCACCCCCGTTGATACATCCCCATACTTTACCGAAGGGATACCTCTAATGATTTCTACAGACTCTATATTGTCGGTAGAGAGTGTGCGCATGTCAATTCCTTTTGATGTAATATCTCGTTTTTCATTCGTTTGTAGTCCTGTACCAATTGTTTGCAAATTAGCATCTCCAGAGAGGGGAATATCATCTACAACGAAAGAGGTTCCTAAAGAAGAAAAATCTGAAAAAGAGCTAGTTTTATTGGCTTCACGAATACGAATTAAATTGACATTACCCATTTGTGGATCGATAGCTTTTCCTCCAGGGAGTAACGAGAGTAAATCCGTAAAGCTACTTGGTTGGAGATGCGCCATAGCCTGCGTATCAATTTTTGAAGAGCTAGTCATCCCTTTCGACTCTGATGCCGTAACAATAACTTCCTCCAAAACTTTATTATCGGGATTTAATTGGATGGTGAGCGATTTTTTATTATCTAGCATAACAGAAACCGTTTGAGATATATATCCTATATAGCTGATTGTTAATTGATATTCTCCTGGCAATTCTTCTATATAAGCTATACCTCGAACATCGGTAAGAGTTCCTTTCGTCTGTTCTCCTATTTTATATAAGATAGATGCACCCACTAAAGGTTCTTTGGTTTCACTATCAATCAAATCGATTCTTTGCCGAATTCGATTAGCATTTGTAGCAGTAGCCACTTCATAAAAACATAATCCTATAAGAGAGAATAGAGTTATGATGATGTTTGATTTCATTCTTGTGTTGTATAGTAAACTTTCCAAACACAAAGATAGAGGGTTGGTAAAAGAACATCAATGCCCAATTTTAGGTATTATTGAGCTCAGAATCACTAATTATAGGTATAGACTTTGATGAGGCTTGTTTGTAAATTTGTGACATAATTCATTGAACAAAACTAAAATATTTAAAATGAAAGTAAGAAAACTGTCAGGATTAGTATTAATGTCCTCTGTACTTGCATTATCTGCATGCGGAAATGCTAGTCAGTCTAAATCAAGTCAAACAACTGCGCAAACTGAAAATGTGCAAAAAGAGGCTACAGCCTTAGAAGTAGATCTATTACTTGCTCAAGCAGCTACCTTAATTAATCAAGAGGTTTCTGTAGAAGGGGTATGTACCCATATTTGTGCACATGGTGGTAAAAAAATCTTTTTAATGGGTAGTGATGATACACAAACCATACGAGTTGAAAGTGGGAATCTGGGTGCCTTTAAAAGTGAATGTGTGAATCATATAGTTACCGTAAAGGGTGTTTTGAAGGAAGACCGTATTGATGAAGCCTACTTGCAAGCATGGGAGGCACAACTGAAAGAGTCTGCCGAAAAACATGGAGAAGGAGAGGGTTGTACAACAGAGAAGGTAGCTCGAGGTGAAACAGCTAATACTACCGATACCCGTATTGCCGATTTCAGAGAACGAATAGCGAAGCGTGAAGCAGAAGAGGGTAAGGCTTATCTATCTTTCTACCATATTGAAGCGACAGATTATGAAATTCAGTCTTAAGGAGTTTCGAAAATGGTGCCGTTTTATTCATAGAGATTTATCGTATTTCTTTGCAGGATTAATCTTGATTTATGCTATTTCTGGAATAGTAATGAATCATAGAGATACCATTAATCCTCATTTTAACCTATCTACTTATCGATATACGCTGCCAGAAGCTATTCCTAGTCAAGATAAAATCACAAAAGATTTTGTATTGAAATTACTAGAGAAGCATCATGAAGAGGGAAATTATACGAAACATTATTTTCCTGAGGCAGGTATGATGAAGGTCTTCTTAAAAGGAGGATCTAATTATCATTTGAATATCAATACTGGTGATGTCTTGTATGAATCCGTTAAACGTCGGCCTATAATTGGTGCTATGACGAAATTACACTATAACCCTGGTCAGTGGTGGACTCTTTTTGCCGATGCTTTTGCTATTGCATTAATTGTGATTACTGCTACAGGTATGTTTCTTGTCCGAGGAAATAAAGGACTATGGGGTAGAGGAGGGATAGAGTTTGTTTTAGGATTGCTCATTCCACTCGCCTTTCTTCTATTCTTTTAAAACAAATTCATGGAAAATATTATTGAATGCAGAAATCTTACGCATTACTATGGTAAACGTATGATTTATGAAAACCTGTCATTCCAAGTTCCTAAGGGCCGTATTTTAGGGCTCTTAGGAAAGAATGGCACTGGAAAAACAACCACTATTAATATACTAAGTGGTTATTTAAAACCTCGTGCTGGGGAGTGTCTTATATTTGAGGAAAATATCCAAACGATGGATCCTACACTTCGTCAGCATATTGGGTTATTAATCGAGGGTCATGTACAATATCAATTTATGACCATTGATGAGATTGAGAAGTTTTATAGCTCATTCTATCCCAACTGGAAGAAAGATGCGTATTACGGATTGATGGAGAAGTTGAAAGTTGCTCCAAAGCAAAAGATCTCTCGGATGTCGTGTGGACAACGTTCGCAAGTTGCTCTCGGCTTAATCCTAGCTCAAAATCCAGAATTACTTATTTTGGATGACTTCTCTTTGGGATTGGACCCTGGATATCGTCGACTATTTGTAGATTATCTCAAAGATTATGCAGATGCTGAAGGGAAAACCATTTTCCTAACTTCGCATATTATTCAAGATATGGAAAGGCTGATAGATGATTGTATTATTATGGATTATGGAAGCATCTTAACCCAACAGCCCATTCAGCAGCTTCTTTCAACTTTTAGAAGATACAGCTTCGATCTTCCCGAAAAGAAAGAATACCACTTGGAAGATAAAAACTTCTATCATCCCACTCAGTTGCGACAGCACATGGAAACTTATTCTTTCTTAAATCCTGATGAGGCTGTAGCCCAACTAAACAGCTTAGGTATTCAAGCTCATAATGTGAAGGCAGAGTTTCTAACCCTCGAAGATGCCTTTATTGGTCTAACTGGTAAATATTAATTATTATGTTGAAAGCTATATTTTATAAGGAATGGATTAAAACACGTTGGTATATTCTTTTAGCAGCACTTCTATCGCTAGGTTTTAGCTTATTTAGTCTTTTTAGAATCTCTCGTATTTTAGTTCTAAAAGGAGGAGCTCAGCATCTTTGGGAGGTGATGTTGCAAAAGGACACCGTCTTTGTTGAGTTGTTGGAATATATTCCTTTACTGGTCGGCCTGGTATTTGCCATTGTGCAGTTTGTGCCTGAGATGCATCACAAATGTTTGAAGTTGACACTACATTTACCCTATAGCCAGCAAAAGATGACCTTATCTATGCTGTTATATGGATTTATAGTACTGTTTCTTTGTTTTTTAGTAAACTATACTTTGTTGTATTTCTTTTTCTCAAGTTATTTTGCTTCAGAATTAGTAAGCATTATTTTCACCACCCTTACACCTTGGTTTTTGGCAGGGTTTGCAGCCTATCTTTTTACTGCTTGGATCTGCTTAGAACCCACATGGCGTTATCGCATAACCAATTCTATTATGGCAGTATTACTCCTGCGTATATTCTTTTTGTCCACTACACCAGGAGCCTATGTAACATTTACCCCATACCTTGTAATCTTTGTAATACTCTTATTTCCACTTTCGTGGTTATCTATCAAGCGATTCAAAGAAGGTAAACAAGATTAAATAGATCATTTATGTATAAATTTAGTAAACTAATATATGCCTTGCTATTGGTCGTTCTGATAGTTTGGCTGCTCCCTTGGTTCTATGAATTTGCTTTGTTTAAGCCAGAGTCTAGTCCGTTTACTCTCTATAGTAGAGTAATTGATGACTTTGTCTTTACCGAAGTCAACGCAGAAAATCAATTGATTCGCAAAGATTCCAAGGGCAATGAATATACAGCAAAGGAATTTGATAATATATTGCCTTTGTTTTATGCCCGTCAGCTTATCGCCGATGCTCGTTTCCCCGATTCAATAACAGGTGTACCGGTTTCACCCCAAGAAGTTCAGATTCATAATTTTGTGTTCCGTTCTACGCCTTCCGAGATTAATAAACCGTCAAAAGGGTTATACTTTTTATTGGAAGCTATGTCGGGTAGAGTTGATTTGTCAATGCCTTCTGATGTGTTTCGTATCACATCTTCGGGTATAGAGTTTGTTGAGATGGAAAATAATGCCATTGATAAAGAGAAAAGTAAACTTTTTACCGACTTAATGTTGAAGAAAGATTTTGTTTTTCCTGCAAAATTGATTGAAGGCAATCCCTCTACTCGCAAAGATTATGATGAAGGATATCTGTTGACGGATCAAGAAAATAAGTTGTATCATCTGAAGATGCTGCAAGGCAAACCTTATCTTCGTGTAATAAACCTTCCCGAAGGTTTAAAATTGACTAAGCTCTTTGTTACTGAGTTTAGAGGTAAACGCACTTTAGGGTTACTTGTAGATGAACAACATAAGCTCTATGCACTAACTCCCGATTATTCTATAAAGCAAGTTGAAGTTCCTAGCTTTGATCCTAATAAAGAAGTTATAACTCTTTTTGGAAACTTGTTTCACTGGACAGTTCAGGTTACAGGCGAGGGTGCTGACCGCTTTTATGCAATCGATGCGAAAGATTATACGCTTATTAGAGAGTACATCTACAAAGCCAAGAATTATAGTTTTGCAGACCAATACCGCAATGTTTTAATGCCTATCCGATTAACCTTTACATCGGGTTATGATAAATTTGTGAAACCACGTATCAACGAATAATCACATCATTTATAGATATAAAAGAGAGAAAGTAGGAGATTTTAACCTCTATGCCTTCTCTCTTTTTCTTTCCTTGTTTGGCGAGAAGATATTAAAAATAAAAGGGAAAGATAGAATTTAAATTCTATCTTGTACGCAAGATTAACGAGAAGACTTAATACAGATGACTATGAATAAGATAGAATATGCCAAATACCTAAAAAGCCTAATGGATGGACCCGAGATTGATTTGGATAGCGATGAATTAGCAGATCAGTTTTATGGTTTCTTTCAATGCTTTATGCCAAGAGGAGAGGGTATCGAGAAGATATTTGAACCCCTGCGACAAGGTAAAGAGCTTTTGCAACGCTTAATTCTAATTTTTGAAGTAACACATCAAAAGACCCAACGCTTATTGGATAATGGGGTAATGCCAGGTTATTTTTGCCCTGAGGCCGATTGTAGTGAAGAACTATTGAAAAAGTTGGGGGAACAGTTTATTCAAGATTTAAGAAAGGCTAATTCCTTTTTCAAAGAACCAGGCTTAGGAGAGTTACTCGCTAAAGTGACTGAAATAGAAATCATAGATGATGAACCCGAAGTGAGTGATAACTATTTAAATGATTATTTATCCGACGTAATATCAGATTGGGCTATTGCTAATGAGGATGATGCTGATTTAACCTCTTTATTGTGTGAGGCCTATTATTCCATTAATTGTGATAACTACCTAGGGTACTATTTGAGATACCCCATATTTAAAAAGAAGCCGAAGAATGATTTTTTAAAGAGCTATTATGAGATTTGGAAACACGGCTATTATTGTATCTTCGACGCTCACAAGCTTATTATTTATTCTTAAAATAGAAGATTGATACAAAAAGATTCCCCTCCTTACACTGTTCTTTAGTGTAGCGAGGGGAATCTTTTTTGTACTCTATAATTCTAAAAAAACTCCCCACTAAAGAGTGGAGAGTTTTAAAATAGTATCCTAAAATGGATTATTTGATTTCTGGATTATAGTCTGTTTCCTTTATTGGAGTAACGTATACCCAGTTATTATTTTGATCAGGAGCAATAGTTCTTGCTAAAGTAGATGGATATTGATCATATAGGTCATCACTGATTTGTTCTTTTTCGTTTTCCTTATTTTTAATATCTTTAAAGGTGTTTCTAACTCTAGAATCACCCCAACGTTTAAGGTCAAACCAGTCAAAGCCTTCACCCCAAAGTTCGATGAAACGATAAAGCTTAATTTCTTCAAAAAGATCTTTACCTGTAGCAGTACATTTGTATTCAGGGTCACGAGGTTGTACTAATTCATTCATAAGTTTTTGAGCTTCGGTGTCTTTTCCTAACTTATGTAACGATTCAGCTTCTATAAGATACATTTCAGCAGAGCGGAAGTTATTTAAATTTCCTACTCCGGGTTGTTCTGTTACTTTAAATTTAAATTGCATGTATTTATAAAGCTTTGCATTTTTCTGTAATTCAGGGAATAACTCTCTGTATTCCTTGTTTAATGCTATATCATCAGGATTTTTGTTATCACCTGTTAGAGCTAATTGGCCACTATTTACAGGAATATAGTCTTTTCCTGGATTTAAGAAAAGATTTTTTCTTAAATCTGTATCAGGAATTTTATTGTATAAAACTCTAGAGATACAGCCAGGAGTATTTCTTACTGCACCCGCAGTGGAATTATAGCCTATATAAGAGTGGAATGAGTAATAATATAAAGTTTCATCTGGTGCATTATAGCAGCCCCAAATCCATTCAGAATTAGGTGTATTAAACCCACTTTTATAATCATCATTACTCATAAGAGGAAAATCTTTGCGAGCCAATTGAGCATATTTTGAAGCACTAGTAAAATCTTCTTTATTGAGTGCAGCTCTCGCATAAGTAGCATAGGCTACATTGATATTAGGCTCATAAAAATTGTTTTTTTCTCTCTCCATTTTTGATGATTCAAATAGTTGTATGGCTTCATTCAAATCTGTGTAAATTTGGGTATAAATATCAGCTAGAGGACTTAGAGGAAGAGGCTCTTTACCTGAATTAACTCTTAATACAAGAGCTGGTTGAGAACCATTATCTGAGTCTTTCCAGCGCTGGCCATAAAATTGACAAAGCTGTGTGTATGCATAGGCTCTATATGTTAATGCTTGAGCCTTGATAAATTGTCTCTCAGCTTCTGTTCCTACAGCATTATCTATTTGCTCAATTAAAGGATTTGCATTACCTATTAACATGTAATAGTAGTGCCATGGATAATTGGTATAAGATGCATCATTAGAGTTTACCCACATAAAGTTTTGCGTATTGGCCCATCCAGGTAGATCTTTATAAAAATATTTTCCTGAATAATTACCATAATACATCTTAATGGTACCCTCTCCGTTAAATCCTTGACTTTGGTATTGTTTAATCATCAACTTCGCTAAACCATTAATAGCCACTTTAGCATTATCAGTTGTTGAATATAGCGTATTAGGGCTAGTGGATGATGTGGGAGTTGTATCTAA